>NZ_LLWH01000175.1 GCF_001411475.1 Pseudomonas endophytica
GACAGCCAGTTCCAAGACTAGCCGTGGTCGGGGTATCTGTGTCGCTCGGGGGTCGACCGGACACAAAAATCTCGCTACTAAGGTTTTAAACCTAGAATTGCACTGCTCATTGTCATAGCCGAACTCATCCCTTGGGGGCAGTTCAGCTAACGACAGATCTGACGCACATCGTGTAAACGCCTCATTAACACTGCTTAGATCTTTACCCTGCAAAACGCGTGCTAATCAACGTCAAAGACCCTATTGCGCGATGGTCATGAGTAAAGACTCCGAGCCCGCATTTGGAGGCAAAGTTCAAACTATTTAGCTAACGACCGCCCGTCAACTCATGGGAATCAACAGGCACTCGGGAGGGTCAATCGAGCACCCTACCCCAGCAAATTGTTACGAGGTCTAGCTGATGAATATCCCCATCCCTGCTGAAACACCCGACCCAAATATTGATAACCCTATTCTCCCGTCTGGCACCCCTGAGCCTGAGCCGTTGCCTAAGCAAGATCCGCCACTCACGGACCCGCACCCGGTGGGTGATCCGCCTCGTGAGCAAGAGCCGAAAAAAATACTCAGCACGTTCTTTGCAGGCAGGCTTAATAGGAATGCTTGAGTCACGCTTGCACGTCTGCCTTAGTGGCTATTAACCGCCCTCCTTATGAAGGTTGATAGCCACACTGTTTCAGAACCCCACCAATCTGACACCCACGCATTCAATCGAACGACGTTCAAACTTATTAAAGGTGTCGTTGTGAGGTCGTTGAACGCAAATCTGATCCGCTTTTTAATCGGCTAGCTGTGTCTGTTATGCAAACAGTTCGCAGGGGATACTGCCGCGCCTTGATTGAAGCCGAGCACGAGCAGGAGTGCTCCGCATTGGCTGCACTCTTAATCATTTGGCAGTTCGAGCGTGCCTCGCGATCTTTGATCTTTTAAAGCAAAGGCTGGGAACATGCCCGCTCCACAGCCTTAGCTGAGCTTTTTGCCCATGAAGCGCTACGAAAAATTTGCTGAAGACATTGCTGAACTGATCCGCAGCGGAGTACTTGGCCCAGGTCAGCGTGTGCCTTCGGTACGTTTTGCCAGCCAAACCTATGGGGTGAGCCCATCCACGGTTTTTCAAGCCTACTACCTGCTCGAACGTCGCGGCCTGATTCGCGCTAAGCCGCGTTCGGGGTATTTCGTCAACACCCACGCACCGCGCCCGTTTTCTGAGCCACAAGTGAGCCGCCAATCAGACGGTTCCACTGTGGTTGATGTCAGTGATTTAGTGTTCTCAGTGCTGGACTCCATAAAAGATCCGAATACCGTGCCTTTTGGCTCCGCTTTCCCCAGCCCGATGCTGTTCCCGTTGCAGCGTCTGGCGCGCTCATTGGCGACCGCGAGCCGTGACATGGACCCACGCATGGTGGTGACGGACATGTCTCCGGGCAACCCTCAGTTACGTCGTCAGATTGCTCTGCGGTACATGGTCGGTGGGCTGATGCTGCCCATGGAGGAGTTGCTGATCACCAATGGCGCGCTTGAAGCCCTGAACCTGTGCTTGCAAGCGGTTACTGAGCCTGGCGATCTAGTGGCCATTGAGGCCCCAGCCTTTTACGCCTGTTTGCAAGTGCTGGAGCGGCTTAAGCTCAACGCCGTGGAAATCCCAGTGCACCCGCGTGAAGGCATTGACCTCGACGTACTGGCCCACAATTTGGAGCGGCTGCCGATCAAGGCCGTGTGGTGCATGACCAGTTTTCAAAATCCGATTGGCGCCACTACACCCGAGGCCAAAAAGCAGGCGCTGGTTGAGCTTTTGCGTGAACATCAGGTGCCGCTGATCGAAGACGATGTGTACGCCGAGCTGTACTTCGGCCAACACGCGAGCAAACCTGCTAAGGCATTCGACACCGAAGGGCTGGTGATGCATTGCGGCTCGTTTGCCAAAAGCTTGGCTCCGGGATATCGCGTCGGTTGGGTTGCCGCTGGGCGTTATGCGCAGAAGGTCGAGCGCTTGAAACTGATGACATCGCTATGCCCTTCGATGCCCGCACAAGCTGCCATTGCCGACTATTTGCAACACGGTGGCTATGACCGACATCTGCGTCGACTGCGTGATGCGTTAGAAGATCAGCAAAGTGCCATGCTGGCAGCGATTGCCCGCTACTTCCCGGCGCAAACCCGGGTTAGCAAGCCGGCGGGCGGGTACTTTTTATGGCTTGAACTACCTGAGCAGATGGACTCGCTCACCTTGTTTCAGATGGCGTTGGCCCAAGGCATCAGCATAGCGCCAGGGCCGATCTTTTCGGCGACCCGGCGCTTTGGTAACTGTATCCGCCTGAACTACGGCAGCCCATGGGATGAAAGCTGTGAGAAGGCCATGGAAACGCTGGGTAAAATTGTCCGCTCGCTATGCTGACCTCCACGCCTGTAGTCGTTGGCAAGGTACGACCGCTGCGCTCGAGCGCAGCGGCCGTGAAAGAGCTCAAAAGATCGCAAGCAAGCTCTTACAGCTTTGAAGCCACGGTCTCGGACGCCGCCAGCATCGCTTTGAGCAATACGGCGCACCCCGCCGCCAAGTCTTTAGGATCGGCGTTTTCAATTTCGTTATGGCTGATGCCGCCTTCACATGGCACGAAAATCATGCCCGCAGGCCCTAGCTCGGCGAGGAAGATGGCGTCGTGCCCCGCGCCGCTGACGATGTCCATATGGCTCAGTCCCAGGTCACTCGCTGCATCACGCACCGCATTGACGCAGTCAGGGTTGAAGTAAAGCGGTGGGAAGTCAGCCGTAGGGGTCAGCTCAAAGCTCAGGCCATGCTTGGCGCAGGTGGCTTCGATCACCTCACGCACTTCGTTAATCATCGAGTCCAGACGTTCCGGCTCCAGATGACGGAAGTCTAGGGTCATGCGCACTTCGCCGGGGATGACGTTGCGCGAGCCGGGGTACGCTTGCAAGCAACCCACGGTGCCACAGGCATGTGGCTGATGGCCCAAAGCAGCTTTGTTAACCGCTGCAACGACCGCTGCTGCGCCGACCAACGCATCTTTGCGCAAGTGCATCGGCGTCGGCCCAGCATGTGCTTCGACGCCGCGCAAATTGAGGTCGAACCATTTTTGCCCCAAGGCGCCGAGTACCACGCCAATGGTTTTGCGTTCGTCTTCTAAGATCGGTCCTTGTTCAATGTGGGCCTCAAAGTACGCGCCCACCGGATGCCCGCTCACGGCTCGGCTGCCTGCGTAACCAATGGCATTCAGGGCTTCACCGACGGTGACACCTTGAGCGTCGGTTTTGGCCAAGGTTTCTTCCAGGGTGAACTTTTCTGCAAAGACCCCCGACCCCATCATGCACGGCGCAAAACGCGATCCTTCTTCGTTGGTCCATACCACTACTTCAATCGGCGCTTGGGTCTTGATATTCAGGTCATTGAGGGTGCGCAACACTTCGACCCCGGCCAGTACGCCGAAACAACCATCGAATTTGCCGCCGGTGGGTTGAGTGTCAATGTGGCTGCCTGTCATGACCGGCGGCAAGTTAGGGTTGAGTCCGGGGCGACGGGCGAAGATATTGCCCACGGCGTCGACGCTGACGCTACACCCGGCTTCTTCGCACCAACGCACGAAAATATCTCGGGCCTGACGGTCAAGGTCGGTCAGGGCCAAACGGCATACGCCGCCTTTGGCAGTGGCGCCTAACTTCGCCAGTTCCATGAGCGAGGCCCATAGACGTTCGCCATTGATCGACTGTGCGCGTTGCTGCTGAAGGTCTTGTGCGGCATTCATATTTTTATTCCTCAGGCAGTGTGTGATCAGGTCAAATCGGACTTTTGCTGACCGCCGCTTGCGGGCTGCTCAAGCGGCACAATCCGTAGTAAATCGCAGCACCGAGCAAAGACCCGGTAAACCAGCCGTAGTCGTAAAACCAACTGAAAGCGCTGCTGCCCAACGACAGCAAGGTCAAGGCCACCGGTACGGCGAAGGCAATGAAGCCATTCCAGTTCCAAGCTGGGTACACGCCATCGCGATAGAGCCCAGCAAGGTCTAGTTTTTGCTGACGGATGATGAAGTAGTCGACCACCATGATCCCGGCAATCGGCCCTAGTAGGCTGGAATAACCCAGCAACCAGTTGGAGTACACGGTTTCGAGGCTGATATCTGATACCAGTAGGCCCAGCTTTTTGAGCAACTCATGAGCCATCAACGCCAGCCCCACTAAACCGGTCAAGATCACCGCAGTGGTGCGGTTGATCAGCTTGGGGGCAATGTTCTGGAAGTCATTAGTGGGTGACACGATGTTGGCCGCCGTGTTGGTCGACAAGGTGGCAATGATGATCAATGCCATGGCCAGCGCAACCCAGCCTGGGCTTTGGATATGACCGATCAGGCTCACCGGATCAGACACGGTAACGCCCACCAATTTCTGAGACGCTGCGGTCATGATCACGCCCAAAGCGGCGAACAAGAACATGGTCAATGGCAAGCCAAATATTTGCCCCAAGATCTGATCTTTCTGGCTTTTGGCGTAGCGACTGAAATCGGGAATATTGAGTGATAACGTCGCCCAAAAACCGACCATCGCCGTCAAACCGGCGAAGAAGTAGCCATAGACGCTGGCCCCTTCCGGGCGCTTCGGCGGCTGGGCTAGCAATTCTGTCATTGACACATTCGGCAATGCCCACACCAGCAAACCTACCCCCACCAACACCAATAGCGGCGCGGAGAGAGTTTCAAGCCACTTGATTGACTCGGCACCGCGCAACACCACCCACAAGTTGAGCACCCAAAACACCATAAAACCAATCACTTCACCGGTGCCGCCGAGGCTTTTCCAGCCTTCAAACATAGAGCCCAGAAACAGGTGGATAGCCAGCCCGCCGAATAGGGTTTGAATCCCAAACCAGCCGCAGGCCACCAGTGCACGGATCAGACACGGGACGTTGGAACCCAGGATGCCGAACGAAGACCGCAGCAGTACCGGAAAAGGAATGCCGTATTTGGTGCCGGCAAAGGCGTTTAGCGTCAGCGGGATCAACACCACGATATTGGCTAGAAAAATCGCCAACAGCGCTTCGCCGACGGACAGCCCAAAGTAGGCCGTTAAGACGCCGCCTAAGGTGTAGGTCGGCACGCAGATCGACATTCCCACCCAGAGCGCAGTGATATGCCATTTGTTCCAAGTGCGCTCATGAACGCGGGTGGGTGCAATGTCGTGGTTGTAGCGGGGGCTATCGAGCACTTCTGGCCCGGCTTCTAATTCATATAAACCATTACGTTCGGTGACTTGTGATCTGCTCGGTTGCATGCTCATTCACTCTCTTTTTATGGTGATTAACTCTGCGCACGGACGCAGAGTGATGCTCTGTGCATTGCCCTGTGAACCGAGGCCCACCGGGTAATGGCAGCGACAATCAAAAACTGTGCCGTGTTAATTATTATGTTCACGGACAGTTGTGTTCACACCTTACAACTCGCTGGTTTATAAGCACTTTTAAACAGCACGCAATGTACCTATAACCCCTTATCAAACCGGCTTAACATTGCCCGATAGAACAAAACGAAACATATCGGTGCAGGCTTATTTATTTTTTCTAGGTTTCAGATGATCTCCACGTGCGTCAAGCGACTGATTTAGCATAAGAAACTTCACCCATATTTAATTCCTGTCAAGTGCGCCGAAATGGTTAAGGCACGCACCAATTTGGTGTTTTTGATTTTTTATTATTTAAAAACAACAACTTATCAACTACAAAGACGCTTGAAAATATTATTTGCTCATTTCTTCACAACCCACTAGATTTTATTCCTGTCACCAGTGACAGGAATAGAAACCTGTACTACGGTCGTAATAACAACATTAGAACCGGCCATAGCCGGTCTGCCTGCGAGGAACTTTGTATGTCACTGTTAATCCGTGGCGCTACGCTTGTGACCCATGATGAAACTTACCGTGCTGATGTGTATTGTGCAGACGGTCTAGTCCGCGCAATTGGAACTAATCTTGAAGTTCCCTCCGGCTGCGAAGTGCTGGATGGCAGCGGCCAATATTTACTTCCCGGCGGAATTGATCCGCACACCCATATGCAATTACCGTTTATGGGCACTGTCGCCAGCGACGACTTTTTCAGTGGTACGGCGGCGGGTCTAGCGGGCGGTACAACCTCAATTATCGACTTCGTTATCCCCAATCCTCAGCAGTCGCTGTTAGAGGCGTTTCATCAGTGGCGCGGCTGGGCCGAGAAATCAGCATCGGACTACGGTTTTCATGTCGCCATTACGTGGTGGAGCGAGCAGGTTCGCGAAGAAATGGCGGAGCTGGTGAGCCATCACGGGATCAACAGTTTCAAACATTTCATGGCTTACAAAAACGCGATCATGGCCGCTGATGACACCTTGGTAGCGAGCTTTGAGCGTTGCCTAGAGCTGGGTGCCGTGCCCACCGTGCACGCTGAAAACGGCGAATTGGTGTATCACTTACAGCGCAAACTGCTGGCTCAGGGCATTACCGGGCCGGAAGCGCATCCACTGTCGCGACCGTCTCAAGTTGAAGGCGAAGCGGCCAGCCGGGCGATTCGTATCGCCCAAACCATCGGCACACCGTTATACCTGGTGCACGTTTCGACCCGTGAAGCGCTGGATGAAATTACCTACGCACGTAGTCAAGGTCAGCCGGTATATGGCGAAGTGTTAGCTGGGCATTTACTGCTCGATGACAGCGTGTATCAGAACCCTGACTGGCAAACCGCTGCCGGTTATGTGATGAGCCCGCCCTTCCGCCCGCAGGGCCACCAACAAGCGCTGTGGCACGGCTTGCAGTCGGGCAATCTGCACACCACCGCCACTGACCACTGCTGCTTCTGTGCCGAGCAAAAAGCGGTTGGGCGTGACGACTTCAGCAAGATCCCGAACGGTACAGCTGGGATCGAAGACCGCATGGCCTTGCTCTGGGATGAGGGCGTGAACTCGGGGCGTCTATCGATGCAGGAGTTTGTGGCACTGACCTCTACCAACACGGCGAAAATTTTCAACCTGTACCCACGCAAAGGGGCAATACGAGTCGGCTCCGATGCCGATTTGGTGCTGTGGGACCCACAGGGCACCCGGACTATTTCTGCGAAAACACACCACCAACAGGTCGACTTCAACATTTTCGAAGGTAAAACCGTGCGTGGCGTGCCTAGCCACACCATCAGCCAAGGCCGCGTGGTGTGGGCTGACGGCGATTTGCGTGCTGAACGCGGTGCCGGACGCTACATCGAACGTCCTGCCTACCCCGCAGTATTCGACTTGCTGAAAAAACGCGCCGAGCATCACCAATCTGTTGCTGTTAAGCGCTAAGCGCCTAACCACTGTCCGTTAGAGACAGACGCTTCCCACAACCGTGAGGCAACTACTGTGATCAAGTCCCTGAATCATTTACCGCATCCCCAGGAAAATGCATTGGTGTTGGCCAGTCATTTCACTGATCTGGCCCCTCCACTTAACGCACGCCAAGCTGAACTGGAAAGTTCGCGTTGCTTGTATTGCTACGATGCACCTTGTGTAAACGCATGCCCCAGCGACATCGACATTCCGTCGTTCATTCGCAATATCCAGCAAGAAAACATCCAAGGCGCCGCGCAAAAAATTCTGTCCGCCAACATCCTCGGCGGCAGTTGCGCCCGTGTTTGCCCGACCGAGGTGCTGTGCCAGCAAGCGTGCGTGCGTAATAACGCGCAGGAATGTGCGCCGGTCTTGATCGGTTTATTGCAGCGTTACGCCATTGATCATGCGCAGTTCAGCGAGCACCCGTTCAAACGCGCAGCCCCCACTGGCAAGCGTATTGCGGTGGTTGGTGCAGGCCCAGCCGGTTTGGCATGTGCTCATCGACTGGCGATGCACGGGCATGAAGTGGTGATTTTCGAAGCCAGTGAAAAGTCCGGCGGGCTTAATGAATACGGGATTGCCAAGTACAAACTGGTGGATGATTTCGCGCAGCGTGAAGTGGATTTTGTGCTGCAAATCGGGGGCATTGAAGTCCGCCACGGCCAACGTTTAGGCGACAACGTGAGCCTGACTGACCTTCATCAGCAATTCGATTCTGTATTTCTGGCGATCGGGCTGGCCGCCAGCCGGCAATTAGGGCTGGCCCATGAAGACGCGCCGGGGCTCATGGCGGCCACTGATTACATCCGCGAATTGCGCCAAAGTGACGACCTGAGTGAATTGCCATTGGCCGAGCGTTGCATTGTGTTGGGCGCGGGCAACACGGCCATCGACATGGCCGTTCAGATGGCGCGTCTAGGCGCTCGCGAGGTGAACTTGGTGTATCGCCGCGGGCTGCAAGACATGGGGGCAACCGGGCATGAGCAAGATATCGCTAAGGCTAATCAGGTACGCCTAATGACGTGGGCACAACCCGATGCGGTACTACTCGATGACCGTGGCCAGGTTCGCGGCATGCGTTTTGCGCGTACCCGGCTAGAAGACGGGCGGCTAGTGAACACAGGGGAGACCTTTGAGTTGGCCGCAGATGCGGTATTTAAGGCGATTGGCCAAACATTTAATGAAGCGGCGCTGAGCGATCCACTGGCCCACTCACTTCAGCGTGTGGGCGACCGTATCGAGGTTGATGAGCAACTGCGCACCAGCATTGCAGGCGTGTATGCCGGAGGCGATTGCACGGCCTTGGGTCAGGACTTAACCGTACAGGCCGTGCAACACGGCAAGCTGGCCGCGCAAGCGATCCATGCCCAACTCATGCTGAATCAGGAGGCTGCATAAATGGCCGATCTCTCGATTAACTTCGCCGGTATCAAAGCACCTAATCCCTTTTGGCTGGCCTCAGCACCGCCCACCGATAAAGCCTATAACGTAGTCCGCGCCTATGAGGCGGGTTGGGGCGGCGTGGTCTGGAAAACTTTGGGGGAAGACCCTGCAGCGGTCAACGTATCTTCGCGCTACTCGGCGCACTTCGGGCTCAACCGCGAAGTCATGGGCATCAACAATATCGAACTGATTACTGACCGCTCACTTGAGATTAATTTGCGGGAAATCACCCAAGTCAAAAAAGACTGGCCCGACCGGGCATTGATTGTGTCGCTGATGGTGCCGTGTGAAGAAAGCGCTTGGAAACACATATTGCCGCTGGTGGAGGCCACCGGCGCAGACGGCATTGAGTTGAACTTCGGCTGCCCGCATGGCATGCCTGAGCGCGGCATGGGTGCGGCCGTGGGCCAAGTGCCGGAGTATGTAGAGATGGTCACGCGCTGGTGCAAGACCTACTGCTCGCTGCCCGTCATCGTCAAGCTAACCCCCAATATCACCGATGTCCGCCTCAGTGCCCGTGCGGCCCATCGCGGCGGCGCTGACGCGGTGTCACTCATCAACACCATCAACTCAATCACCAGCGTCGACCTTGAGCGCATGGTCGCGCTACCGGTGGTCGGCAGTCAGAGTACACACGGCGGTTACTGCGGCTCTGCGGTCAAACCGATTGCGCTGAATATGGTGGCTGAAATTGCCCGCGATCCACAGACCCAAGGGTTGCCTATCTGTGGGATCGGCGGCATTGGCAGTTGGCGCGATGCGGCAGAATTTATCGCCCTAGGCTGTGGCGCTGTGCAAGTGTGCACCGCCGCCATGCTCCACGGTTTTCGGATTGTTGATGAGATGAAGGACGGTTTATCACGCTGGATGGACAGCCAAGGCTATTCGAGTCTGAATGACTTTTCGGGTCGTGCTGTGGGCAATACCACCGACTGGAAATATCTGGATATAAACTATCAAGTCATCGCCAAAATCGACCAAGAGGCGTGCATTGGTTGTGGTCGTTGCCATATTGCGTGCGAAGACACCTCCCACCAAGCAATTTCCAGTATGCGGCTGGCTGACGGGACCCATCGTTATGAAGTGATTGATGATGAGTGTGTGGGTTGCAACCTATGCCAGATCACGTGCCCGGTTGATCACTGCATCGAGATGGTGCCGCAAAACACTGGCAAGCCGTTTTTGGACTGGAACCACGACCCGCGCAACCCGTATCGAGTGGCCTCGTAGCAGCCCCCCTCTCTAACCCCGCTGGTCTTACCCAGGTGTTGCAAGTGGCTAACTCGGCAGTTTGCCGGGTTAGCTGCGCTTTGCTCTTAAGCGGCCATAGGAACCTGTTACGGCTCCAACCCGATCCCGCGCAAAATGATGCTGGTCACACTTTGTATTGCGCGCTCGAACTGAATGTCAGTCAGCGGTTGGCGTTCGTTTATCAGATTTACCTGATGATCGAAGTCTGCGTAGTGCTGTGTTGAAGCCCAAATCATGAATAAGAGGCTGGAAGGCTCTACCGGCAAAATCCGTTTGTCCGACACCCACTGGCGAATTTTGGCCTCTTTCATCTTCGCCCACTCATACAGACTTTCATCCAGCGTCATCCCCAATGTGGGGGCGCCATGGATGATTTCATCTGCCCACACTTTGGAGCCATACGGACGCGTGCGCGAATGGGTCATTTTGGCGCGAATGTAACTGCTCAGTACTAGGCGCGGATCATCGTAGGTTTCAAAGCACAGCGCATCTTGCTTCCATACTTCCAGCAAGCCCAGCAACAGCGCGTTATAAAGCTCGGTTTTAGTGCTGAAGTAGTAATGCAAGTTGGAGCGAGGAAGCTCAACTTCAGCGGCGATATCAGCCATGGCGGTGCCTGCAAAACCTTTCTCGGCAAAGACTTTTTCTGCGCCAAGGAGGATCTTTTCGACATTGCTGCGACGAATTTCGATCTTGTGATTACTCATAGCTGATGGCCCTTGTCGTCACGATTCGCCGAAATGTGCACGGGCAATACTTGCTCCATCTGCCAGTTTCGATCAAGGGCTGGCCCATGATTGAGTGACCGGTCACGGCGCCTGTGTATGCGCGAAGTTTTTGTAAGTTCGTCGTCAGAAAAGTGTTCACACTGTCATTTATGACAGGTTCCAAGGAAGACAGAACGGTTTATAAAGAAGTTCATACCGAAGAAAAAACCTACAGGATTTATCTCTCTTCTAGAGGAATTTTTCCTACACATCACTTACGGTTTTTTGATCTATGGGAGCGACTTGCCATGCATCAGCCTCAATCAGTGACCAGTGGACAATCAACACGTCGTACCAAACAAATCCAGAACAGCGAGATCAGTGTCAGCGCTATCAAGCTCACCCCTAAAGAAAAAGAAGTCCTCGCCTGGGGAGCGATGGGCAAGACTTCTTGGGAGATTGCACTGATCTTGAAATGCACGGAGTCAGGGGTCAATTTTCATTTCGGTAATATTCGACATAAATTCGGTGTCTCCAGCCGCGCTTCAGCGTTGATCAAAGCCACAGCCTTGGGCCTGGTGACGCCTTACTGAATGCCAATGAGATAGCGGCTGCGACTGCCGGTCATACCTATTGAATGCAAGCATAATCAAGGCACCTCAAGGCTTCACAGCGCCTCATGCCCTTCAAAGATGGCACCCCACGCGTAGTGCCCACTGAGCACTACGCTAAGCCAGAGTGTGATGTGCAGGGGCTTACGGCGAAGGTGGCAGCTCTATCACATCGGTTTCAATCCCTTCGAGCTTGGGCTTGAGTTTGATCTGCTCTTGCACTTGCTTGGCTTGAGCCTCGGTCGCGTAGGGCCCGATCAAGAAACGTTGCACACCGTCTTTTTCGAGAATGTAGGGAACAAAACCATTATCCATCAGCCTGCCAGTGGTATCAGTGATCGTGGCTCTCTGGCCCTCAGTGAGCTCCAATGCCCAGTGAGCCACGGGCACTTGGACGACCGCCGAGTGAGAAGCTGCTTTAGCCCGCTCAATTTTATCGTTAGACTCCTGACCGCAAGCCGCCAAGGCCAATATTGCTGTCATCACGATGACTTTACGCACTGCATTACCCCTATCTGTTTGAGTGGGTCGATTTTATCACTGGGGCAGTGGCGTTTGCTCTCCTTGAACAAATCAAATCCGCCCCTATTTAAGCTTCATAGGAATGAGTCTTTCTCGCTTAGGGAATTTTACCTCTGGCTATGACGTCTGTAATGAGCGGCACATTTTTAAGCACTTAGCAGTATTCTGTAGCCATGACCAAAGCCGCACCGTCTTAGAGACGTGCCTTACAAAGCCATCAAGGAGAAAAAAATGCTGATACTCACCCGTAAAGTTGGTGAAAGCATAAACATCGGTGACGATATTACGATCACTATTTTAGGAGTCAGCGGCCAGCAGGTCAGAATCGGCATCAATGCGCCAAAAGACGTCGCGGTTCACCGTGAAGAAATTTATCAGCGCATCCAGGCAGGCCTGTCAGACAAAGGCAACCAGCCGTAAGCCTCCGAGGTATCAGCCCTTGGAGTGAGTGTCAGGGCTGCCCTGCCAGCCCTCCACGATTTTAGATATACCCCCTCCTTCTAGTTATCTGCAGCCACCCCCCCTGTGATTGTTGACCATTATGCACTGCTGACTTGACCATATTGAGGTTTGCGACCACGCTCAATCCTCGCAGAAGACTCAAACCATCTGAATCACTGCGAGCCAAAGCGCGGGTGCGTTGTGGCTAATGCAAAGAATCCTCTTAATATCAGCCCATTGGGCTGGACCTGTATCGTCAAGGAATGAAAGACATGTCCGATCTAATCGTAGTGGGATTTCCAGACAGCGGAACCGCCGATCGCGCCCTTAGCGAGCTGGTTGCCTTAAGCAAAGAGTATTTGGTTGAACTGGACGATGCGGTCATTGTTGTGCGCAACGCTGAAGGTAAGATCCACATCAAGCAAAGTGTCAACCTGACAGCGATTGGTGCTACCTCGGGCTTGGTCACGGGTGGGCTTTGGGGCGCACTGGTTGGCTTACTGTTTCTCAACCCGCTGGCAGGTTTTGCCATCGGCGGCGCGCTAGGCGCTGGTGCCGGTGCATTGTCTGGCTCGTTAAGTGATTTCGGGATAGACGACACCTTCATCAAAAACCTTAGCGACACCATTCCAAACAACTCGTCTGCGCTGTTTGTGCTACTGCGCAAGTATCAACCCGAGAAAGTGTTAGAAGAGCTACAAAAAGAAGGTTTCGAGGGCAAGGTACTGCGCACCTCGCTGTCACCTGAACAAGAGCAAAAGCTACAGGAAGCCCTGTCTCATCACGTGCAGCCTCAACCTGCAGCCTAATTGCTTGTAGCCAGTCTTGTATTTGAACTTCGACTGCCGATGCCGGGCAGTCGAAGCTTTGCATGCGCGCTTTACTCGCCGTGAATTCCCGCCAAATTCGTGAACTGGGCACATCGTTGACTGTCTCTTACAGGTACAACCGTGGTGCGCATGGGCTCAATAAATAGGCTTAGCCACCCCTCTAGATAGCGACTCAGGACTGCTCTTATGCGCCGGCAGTGTTACTGTAGCCAGCGCTATCATGGCTAAGTAGAGGGTGTTGCGTTAAGTGCGACTATGCTCAAATCCAATGAATCCAAAGACGTAAGAGCTGGGACCTCTCGATCGGCAAATGCGAATTGCTGATATGCACTCATAAAGCTGCGCCACGCCATTTTCGATCCCGCTCACAGGAAGCCCACAATGGTTCAAAGACAAGTCATTAATGCTTCGGTCAGCCCTAAAGGCAGTCTGGAGACGCTCTCGCAACGTGAAGTGCAACAACTGAGCGAAGTTGGCTCAGGCAGCAGTTACACACTGTTCCGCCAATGCGTACTGGCTATCCTTAACACTGGCGCCCACGTCGACAACGCCAAAACCATTCTTGAAGCCTACAAGGATTTCGAAGTTCGGATTCACCAACAAGACCGTGGCGTACGCCTTGAGCTACTCAATGCGCCCGCAGATGCCTTTGTTGACGGAGAAATGATCGCCAGCACTCGTGAGATGTTGTTCAGCGCCCTGCGTGACATTGTCTACACCCAAAGCGGCCTTGACAGCCCACGGATTGATCTGAGCACGTCTGCTGGCATCACCGATTACGTGTTCCACCTTTTACGTAACGCCCGCACTTTGCGTTCTGGGGTGGAGCCCAAAATTGTTGTGTGCTGGGGCGGTCACTCGATCAATACCGAAGAGTACAAATACACCAAAAAAGTTGGCCATGAATTAGGCTTGCGCAGCCTTGACATTTGCACCGGCTGTGGCCCCGGCGTGATGAAAGGCCCGATGAAAGGCGCGACTATTTCTCATGCCAAACAACGCCTAGTGGGCGGACGTTATCTAGGCCTGACTGAACCTGGCATTATCGCGGCTGAAGCACCTAACCCCATCGTTAACGAGTTGGTTATTTTGCCAGACATCGAAAAACGCCTTGAAGCGTTTGTGCGGGTCGGCCACGGCATTATTATCTTTCCCGGCGGCGCGGGTACGGCAGAAGAGTTTTTGTATCTGCTCGGGATTCTGATGCACCCGGACAATCATGACGTGCCCTTCCCAGTTATTCTGACCGGCCCCAAAGAAGCAGAACCTTACCTGCAACAGCTGCATGAATTTGTTGGCGCCACCTTGGGCGAGGCCGCGCACAAACACTACCAGATCATTATCGACAACCCGCCTGAAGTAGCCCGCCAAATGACTGCCGGGCTTAAACAGGTGAAACTGTTTCGGCGCGAGCGTAATGACGCGTTCCACTTCAACTGGTTATTGAAAATTGATGAAGGGTTTCAGCGACCGTTCGACCCGACCCATGACAACATGGCCAGCCTGCAATTGCGCAGCGACCTACCACCGCATGAGTTAGCCATTAATTTACGTCAGGCGTTCTCCGGGATCGTGGCAGGTAACGTGAAAGAGAAAGGTATACAGCTGATCGAACAACACGGCCCGTACGAGATTCACGGTGATGCCGCGATCATGAAACCGCTGGATAAACTGCTGCATGCGTTCGTCAAACAACATCGCATGAAGCTACCCGGCGGCGCAGCCTATGTGCCGTGCTATCGCGTCGTCAGTTAACGCAGCGACCAACGTGTGTTGAGGTTTCATCGGTGTCACCCTGAAACCTCAACACGTCTAAGGCTTTGTACTAAATGTATCAGCGCTCGGTTAAGCAGCCTTGAAAACAGGCTCGGAATCACTGGCACACTTCAAATAAACTCAGCGCTTGCTGATAAACCGCTACACGCCCCGCATGACCATTCAACCCGCCATTAATAGATTTAGTAACGGCTTCAAAGTCGTCGCCGTCGGCCAACCTATTGACGCGTCGCATATCCCAATACCACCCTGCGCTGGCCACAGCCCATTGCCATTCTTCTAACAGTTGGGGCGTTGTCAGTAATCGCTCGTCTGCAAATAG
This sequence comes from Pseudomonas endophytica, assembly GCF_001411475.1. Classification (GTDB taxonomy): domain Bacteria; phylum Pseudomonadota; class Gammaproteobacteria; order Pseudomonadales; family Pseudomonadaceae; genus Aquipseudomonas; species Aquipseudomonas endophytica. The sequence continues at coordinate 15,238 of NZ_LLWH01000175.1, forward strand.
CGCGAGGCTGCACGCACGGTAGTTATTCTTTCCGGTGACTTGGATCAAGCCTCGCCCCCGATATAACCAACCCTCCCCCGACACCTCAGATCCATTACCCAAGCGATCGCTGTAAACCCGGTTGGCAATAGCCTCAGGCTTGCGGTGCAAACCTTGTGCATCCGCATTAGGCATGCGGCGCAAACGACTGCCATCCTTGACCATAATGTATTTACCAGCAGAGTCTTTTTGGGCGAAACGTGTACCCCAAGTCATGGCCAAGCCATCAGCGCTGTAATTCAGGTTTTCTAAAAGCACCGTAAAACCAGCACTTTCATGTCCCACTTGGGAAAGAAAAGCAGCTACCCGCCGCGGGGTATTAATCTGATACTGGTTTGTTACCGCCTGAATAAACGGTAAATAAATATCTACAAACCGCGCACTCTTCGGAAATAACTGCAACATGTTTTCTCGACTTAACATCACGCTTCACTCTTTATTATAAAAACAAAAGTGAAGCATCTTTTAAGCGCTAAAACTGCCTTATAACATTCAAATAGAACTTACCCACTGACATCGCAGAATCAACTGACACACGTTTTGATTTGATCTCGTTAACTGCCTGCAATAACACTCCAAACAAACCACTGCGTTGGTAGAGCGGGCAACACACGTTTGCCCGAGTCTATTTACAAACCGCTGCTCACGCTGGCGGAATGGTTGCCAAAATACCAATACCCACCGTCAGTACTAAAAAACCGCCTAAAAACCACGCCATCTTACCCATCATATTTCCCCGTCAAATCTACGAATAAACAGGTGCAGAACATCGGGCGGCAAGCGGCGAGTGCAGCTTGAATCTCACGCTCTTGCCTGTCTCGAGAGGTTGAGGGCAAGTGTGCGCCTTGATCTGCACTCATAACAGATGCAGATCAGGCGAAATAATACGGATCAGTTGCCGGGTAATACAAAGTGGCCGCTTGCGACGTTGCGCTGACGTTGAAGATCAAAAGATCGCGAGCAAGCTCGTATGGCAACCACACACTTTCTGTTGGCCAATACACCACCGCGGAGCTGCCGCAGGCTGCGATCTTTTGCTGTGGCTGTTTAGAAGTGGAATGACACTCCAGTGGTGACGTTAAAGGGATCACCCGGATAGAAGTTGGCTGAGTCTTGCCCTTTTGCGTCGTAGGCAGTGTTGGTCGCGGTGGCATAGCGTTGATTGGTCAGGTTGCGAGCATCAACAAACACTTCCCATTTATTGCTCGGCGCTTCGTAGCCCACTTTTGCGCCCCAAAGGGTATAAGACGGCGCGCTTAAGGTGTTGGCAAAGTCGACGTAATAGCTAGAAGCCGCACGGGCATTCAGTTGTGCGTAGAAACCACCGTTTTGTCGGTATTGCAGTTCGGCCTGATACACCTGACGCGGCAGACCTGGCAGTTGGTTGTCTCCAAAGGTCGAGTCGTTACGGTAGTGGAAGTCGTTCAAGGTGTAGGCCTGACGCAGCGATAAGCTGTCGCCATTTTCACCTTCCCAAAGCAACGCATTGAGCCCGGCCTCTATGCCTTGGTGAATGGTGGGGCTGCCATTGGACGTGGCCACCAATTGATCCTGAGTGGCGGTGGCTTGGCGCACGACCACTGAGAGCAACTCCTTCTGCACCCACGAACGGTACACCGTCAGGCTGCCGTCAAAAATCCCATGCCCACCGCGAATCCCGAACTCTACGGTGTTGGCTTTTTGTGGACGAACATCGCGAATGTAAGGGGTTCCGGTGCTGCCCAACTGCCAAGTGACGGGAGGATCAACCGAACGGCTGACGTTGCCAAACAGTTCAAACTCCGGGGTTAGCTGATAGCGCAAACCAAGGCGCGGAGCCAAGTCGGTTTCGCTGTATTCAACGCCGTTGGGGAATGTGCTGGTATTGACGCTGGTGGTGTATTGGATGTCTGCCTTACGTTTGATATTGATCAACGAGAGGCCACTGGAGAGCCAAGTTTTGTCATTCAATTGCAACTCGTTGCCCAGCGAGAACACCGTATCGCGCGAGCCGGTATAGTCCGTTTTTTGCTGTGTCGCACCCGTTACCCGGCTGTGGGATTTAACGTCGGCCAAGTAAGCTTGGGTGTTGCTGAACGTTACGCTGCTGTCGCTGGGTAAGCCAAATAAGGTATCGCCGGTGCGCAGATAGCGCAGGGTCACGTTGATGTCTTTGGACCGCCAGTCTTGGGGTGTCGGGCTGTAGCGCCAGCCATTGAGCAGCGGGTAGTCGTTATACCCGAGCCCCACTTCAAGCTTGGCGTTATCGTCAAAAGTGTAAGTGGTCTTGCTCCCTAACAACATCGAGCCATCTTTTTTACGCCCAATGGGCACGGTGTTACTGGTGGGGTCATGCTTAAGTTGGTACTTGGTCAGCGTGTTGCCCTGTGTCAGGGTTTCTTCGCGATAGCGTACGAAGAACCGTGTCTCCAATTTCGGGTTGAAAACATAGCCAAAGTTAGCCACTAACCCTTGGCCCTTGTTGGACGTGTGGTCCTGATACCCGTCGCGCTGGTTGTGCAGAATGCTGACGTAATAATCCGCATCGCCCACAACGCCGCCGGTGCTGAGTTGCGCCTTTTGATAACCGTAACTGCCCGCCTCAAAACGCGCGTAATTGCCTGGATCGGTTCGCCCGGTCTTGCTCACAAAATTAATGGCACCGCCCAGCGACAAAGCTGAATACAGGTAGGCGTTTGCGCCGTACAACACGTCGGTGTGATCCACCGCTTGCATGTCGAGCATGTCTTCTTGGGTGCCGCCCGGCCCGGTCAATGGCAAGCCATCGAAGAGAAACTTAATCCCCAGCACGTACCCTTGATAGAAGGTGTTGAGGCCCGAACCACGAATTGAAACTTTGTTGGCGCTGGACCCGCTGGTGGCTTGAGCAAACACGCCGGGCTGCAACGCTAAAACGTCCTCGGCATTGGCCGCACGGCCGCGCTCGATTTCGCGGTTGTCGACCACAGCAGTATTACCCGCCACTTTCTTTAATTCTTTTTGTGACTTCTGCGCCTCGCTGGCACCGGCTCCCGTCACTACCACTGTAGACAACGTTGGATCGGTATCTTGAGCGGCCAGCGCCGTGGCTTGAACCAGCATCAGGAGAATCCCCATGCTGGAAGCAGTCGCCAGTGGACTACGTCGTATGACTCGATGGTGTGACGCACTGTTCATTGATTCAATGCTCCTGCCTGTTAGTGAATGGAGCATCTATTCGAATAGTCCTGCTCTCAGGTTGATGTTTTGCAGGAGTCGTGCCATCTAAAAAGTATCGAAATACGGGTATTTCAGAGCAACTAACGTGTGCTGACCCAACAGTTTGCTAAGGGCCTGTTTGCATTTCAACAGTCGCCACAACAATGAGATTTACTTATAACAATTTGATCAATGTATATGCAATTTCAAGTGTCGACTACGCGCTTGCAATCCCCGCGCTAGAGCGGCCTTGTGAGTTTATTGCGCAGCAGGTGTTGCCCCAGCAACAGTGATTGTGCAACCCGTTGCATTAACCACAATCTTGGGCTTTAAAACACAATCAAATAACGCCGTTTTATGGGGGGTTAAGTAGTTGGTATGGCTCTTGCTCTAACTTCTTGGCATGCCTATTTGCTTCGGCAAATAACGGCAATCGGTGGAGTGTATTGATCTTACATACAACTCCGTTTTGCTAAAAGCCAGGAGTTATAAATGGCCAATGTCCAAACTGCCAGTGCGCTGGATGTGCTCTGGCGCCAGGGCCCGGGCGGCGAGTTACTTGATCTTGGGCGAACCTTTCGCGGCCCACTGTCATCGTCACGCCTGCAGAGTACGCCCAAGCGCATCCTGAGCCGCCGAGAAGCCGTGCTGCTGGGGGTTTTCGCACTGGCACTGCACGGTGCGGTGATTTACTGGATCAGTCAGAACCCGACGCCTGCGCTGCCTGTGGTGCCGCCGGAAGTCCCGCCGATGACTATCGAGTTTTCCCAACCAGCACCCCCTGTGGTTGAGCCGCCACCGCCCGAGCCTATTGTTGAGCCCGTGGTAGAGCCACCGCCGCCGATAGAAGACGAACTCGCGGTTAAGCCACCACCCCCTAAACCGATTCCCAAGCCAAAGCCCAAGCCGGTGGTTAAGCCTGTACCAAAACCAGTGACCAAGCCGGTTGAACAACCGCCAGCGCCACCGCAGCCAGTCGCACCGCCTGCACCACCCGCGCCGCCTGCACCTGCGCCGATTACCCCTGCGTCTGCCAACGCCGGTTACTTACACAACCCGGCGCCGGAATACCCGTCACTGGCCATGCGCCGTGGCTGGGAAGGCACCGTGCTGTTGCGGGTACACGTATTGGCCAGTGGTAAGCCTGGAGAAATCCAGATCCAAAAAAGCAGCGGCCGCGATCAACTCGACAATGCTGCCAAAGATGCTGTTAAACGCTGGAGCTTCGTCCCGGCCAAACAGGGCGACGTAGCACAGGACGGCTGGGTCAGCGTCCCTATCGACTTCAAAATCAACTAACCGAACCTAAATGCTATCGCGGGCCACCTGACAAAAGGCGCATCGCACTACTGACTAAATGCCTTGTTGGAGAGCCGCACCATGAACCTCATCGCTTCCCCTTTTGAATCTGTTGAACACGCGGTCATTTGGCTGCTGATTGTTTTCTCGGTCGCCACATGGGGCCTATTCCTGCTCAAAGGCGTGCAATTTAACCGTCTGAAAGGTCAAGACCGTCGTTTTCTTAAACAATTCTGGGCAGCCACCAGCCTCGATTCGGCGGCCGAGTTAGCCAACACCGCGCCGGGGGCTGCTGCCCGTGTTGCGCAGTCAGGTTATGCCGCCATTCAAGTGACTGAGGCCCCGAAAACCGAAGATCTGGCCCACGCGATCAATCATCAAGATCGCTTAGAGCGCTCGCTTCGCCAGCAGATCGTGCGTGAACGTCGCTCGCTGGAAACCGGCCTAGCGATCCTCGCCAGTATCGGCAGCACCTCGCCGTTTATCGGCCTGTTCGGCACCGTATGGGGCATCATGTCGGCCTTGAAAGGCATCAGCGCCGCCGGTTCTGCGAGCCTTGAAACCGTCGCTGGGCCGATTGGTGCAGCGTTGGTCGCTACCGGCGTCGGGATCGCGGTCGCGGTGCCAGCGGTACTGGTTTACAACTACTTTTTACGTCGCCTCAAACTGACCGCAGCTGACCTCGATGACTTCGCTCACGACTTTTACAGCTTGGCCCAGAAGAGCGCTTTCCGCGTGCACCTGCATCCCGTGCTGAACAAATCTGCCGCGTCTGCGCAAAAAGTGAAGGAGGCATCTTGATATGGCCTTTTCAACCCAAGACAACGATGAAGTCCTGAGTGAAATCAACGTCACCCCTCTAGTGGACGTGATGCTGGTGTTGCTGGTGGTGTTTATCGTCACCGCGCCCCTGCTGACCAATGCAATCCCGATCAACCTGCCCAAAACCGAGTCAGTCGCCCCCGTGGAGCAAAAAGACCCACTCGTGGTGAGCATCGACGATCAGGGCAAAGTGTTCATCAACAAGGATGAAGTTGAGGCAGGTTTGCTTGAGTTCAATCTGCAAGCAGCCAAAGCCAAGGACCCTGAAGTGCGCGTGCAATTGCAGGCGGACAACGGTGTGAATTACGGCGAAGTCGCGCGGGCCATGGCCTCGATTGAACGAGCCGGAATCACCAAACTGTCAGTGATCACGGCCAAGTGAAGTGAACAGCAGCCTTCTGCCCCCCCTGACATGACGTCGGGGGGGCGACATTCAAATGAGGTGAACACACGTGACTGTCACACTGCTAAATGCCAGGAAGGCACCGCTGGATATTGCTCGAGAGTTGGCAGCCGAGTTCGCCCTGACCGCGGTGGAGCGCGATGCTAAAGGCGGCACGCCCAAACACGAACGTAATCTGCTGCGCGACAGCGGCCTGCTAGCCATGAGCATTCCAGGCCAATTCGACGGCCTCAACGCCACGTGGTCTGAAACATTTGCAGTGGTACGCGAGTTTGCCCGGGTCGACAGTTCAATCGCCCACGTGTTCGGCTTCCACCACTTGATGCTGGCCACCGTGCGGCTGTTCGCCAAACCCTCGCAGTGGCAAACCTGGTTCAAGCAGACCGCCAATAAGAATTGGTTCTGGGGTAATACTCTCAACCCGCTGGACACCCGCACCGTGGTCAAAGACCGGGAAGGCTGGCGCGAATTCTCGGGAAAAAAAAGCTTCTGCTCGGGGGCCAGCGATTCTGAAATGCTGATTGCCTCTGCGATTGATGAAAGCGCAGGCGGCAAGCTGCTGATTGCGGCAATACCCAGCGCCCGCTCCGGCATCATCCTGCACAACGACTGGCACAACATGGGTCAGCGTCAAACTGACAGCGGCAGCGTGACCTTCCAGCGCGTACGCGTTGAGGAATCAGACTTGTTGCTTGATCCCGGCCCGTTAAGTACCCCATTCGCTTGCCTACGACCACTGATTGCGCAACTGCATTTCGCCACGATTTTTCTCGGTATTGCAGAAGGCGCCTTTGAAGAAGCGCGCCGTTACACTTTGGAAGAAACCCGGCCATGGTTCAAATCCAACGCCACACAGAACGCCCAAGACCCCTACATTCTTGGCCATTACGGTGACTTTTGGGTCGCCTTGGAGAGCACCCGTCTATTGGTAGAGCATGCGGGCCAAGCGCTAGACGCCGCTTGGGCCAAAGGGCCGGCACTGACCCATGAAGAGCGCAGTGAAGTCGCCATCGCCATTGCCACCGCCAAAGTAGCTGCCAGCCGTAACGGGCTGGAGTTGTGTAGCAAGGTCTTCGAGGTGACCGGCGCGCGCGCAACGCAGACCTCCGTGGCCCTCGACAGGCACTGGCGCAACCTGCGCACGCAGAGCCTGCACGACCCTCTGGACTACAAGCTTCAGGAACTGGGCGACTGGGCCCTGAACGGCACGTCCCCCATCCCGACATTCTATTCATAGGGACCGACATGCAACTGCTAACCCTCCCCCCTTCCCCTGCCTTGGCAACCTCGATCCGGGCAACCGCACAAGTCTTTGAAGACCCAAAATCCAAAGCCTTGCTTGCGCACTTACAACAAATCGCCCCCAGTGATGCCAGCGTATTGATCATTGGAGAAACCGGCACCGGCAAAGAACTGATTGCGCGCCACATTCACAACTTAAGCGCACGCAAACATCAGCCTTTTCTCGCCGTAAACTGCGGAGCGTTTTCAGAGTCACTGGTGGAGTCCGAACTTTTCGGCCATGAAAAAGGCGCCTTCACCGGCGCATTGGGCGCCAAGGCGGGATGGTTCGAGGAAGCCAATGGCGGCACGTTGTTTCTCGATGAAATTGGCGATTTACCGATGCCGATTCAGGTCAAGCTGCTGCGCGTCCTGCAAGAGCGCGAAGTGGTTCGCCTCGGCTCGCGTAAAAGCATCCCCATCAACGTGCGGGTATTGGCCGCTACCAACGTACAGCTGGAAAAAGCTATCAACGCCGGGCATTTTCGCGAAGACCTGTTCTATCGCTTAAACGTCGTCAACCTCGAACTCACCCCACTGCGCGAACGCCCCGGCGACATCCTCCCGCTGACCCGCTACTTCATCAACACCTACAGCCGTCGACTAAGTTACGGCGACGTCGCCCTCAGCCCTGATGCAGAGCAAAAACTCACGAACTACACTTGGCCGGGCAACATCCGCGAACTGGAAAACGTCATCCACCACACCCTACTGATCTGCCGTGACGGCGTCATCCAGAGCGAAGACCTGCGCATGTCCAACCTGCGCATCACCCGGCAAGACACCGCCCCCCACAGCGACCAAAGTGCAGAAGAACTGCTGGAGCATGCGTTTCAACGGCTGTTCGAAAGCCAGTCAGACAACCTGCACGAAAACGTAGAACGCAGCCTATTACGAGCGGCCTATCGCTTCTGCCACCACAACCAAGTACACACCGCCAAACTGCTGGGCCTAAGCCGCAACGTCACCCGCACCCTGCTGATCAACCTTGGAGAACTGAAAGTCAACAAACGTAACGCGGCAGAGCCTAAGCAGGATGAGCGGGTGCTGCATTTGTCGATTTGAAAACTGCCTTGCAGCGACGGCAAGCCCGTATAGGAGCGGGCTTGAACTGGCGATCTTTTGATTGTTTTAAAATCAATAGCCACCTCAGGAGAGGTAGAAGTACTCACAAAATTACTTGGAGGCGTATTATTATCGAACACCTGTAATTCTAAGTCTCTACTATCGCCCTTGCTTTGGAAACCCTCTTCAAATATGACCTTATACGTTTGCGTATTCACTCACCCGGTTTCCAGTCAGGCCGTTCGGCATCAAAGCCTTGAGTCGGATGTGGCGGGAGGGGATGGTCTTTTACAAGTGCGGGAAAGCGCTGATCAGGGTCAGTTAGTAGTATTTGGTACAAGCTGTTATATAGCTGATTCAACGGTTCGTCAGGTAGGTACCACATGGCAGTATGTGGCGATGTTTTTTTGTTGAATATACGTTTCATCATAAATGCTGCACTATCATTACCTTGCGATAAAGCCAATTGGTAGTACTGCAAAGCAATAGGGAAATTGTGCTTAACTATTTTGTAATAAGCACCTAATTCATAACTTGCTTGTCCATAACCTTGCTCAGAAGCGCACCTTGTGTATTCTAGCCCCAGTTTTTCTTTTTTCCCCACGTGGATGTATAACTTGCCTAGCTCCGTGAGTGCAGGGGGATTTCCCAACTGCGCCGCCTTGTGCAAGTAAGAGAGACCGTCAGTCGCTGGATTATTGACGCCAGCCCTATTGCCAATCATGGCGCCCATATTGTAAAAACCTTGAGGGATATTAAGCTCGATCATTCGTTGATAAAGATCTATCGCTTTCTGAGTATCTTTTTCCACACCGCCTGGCCAGCCAGTTCTGTAAAGCGCAGCAAGATTATGCATAGCCTTCCAGTGGTTGCGCTCAACGGCCTTAGAGTAAAGTTCAACAATACGATCCCAAGGTCTTAATGTATCAGGCTTAGCCAATAAGGCAGCTTCGAGATACAACGCATGAGCTACCGGATCCAGCTCCTGCAAATGGTCTTTCTCATGAACGCATATAAAAATTTTGTTCTCGGCCATTGTGGGAGTTCCGAAACTTAAGAGAAGTAAGACTGTATAAAGTTTGAACTTATTCATCAGTCCACCGTAAATGCAGGGCTATAGGGTGTTGTTACGTCCCAGAATCGTTGCAGGTGGCAGAGCAATGGTTCCCCATTATTCCTAGCTATCCAGTTTTCATCCATCAAATCATCCCAGAGTTTATAATTTTCTAACGCTGATAACTCAACAGACCCCGCATGCACCCCCCATAACTTCTCCCGCAACGACTTCGTCAACTCTGGATTTGGCTGTGCAATCCCCAACTCCGAGTCACTGTGTATACTTCGAATATTGATATTTGCGAAACTAAGCAAGGTATACACATCATCCACTAGGAGCAGTTTTGAGTGTACGTAGATTTTTTTGTAATGGGCCTTCAGTTTGGGGGCGTCGAGTATGGCTTTGGACTCTGTTGGTGGTGGACTACCGGACGTGGCGAAGACATATGGCATACCTAAGTAGAAATTTTCTATATGTTATCAATCACCCACCATTAATTTGATAATTACCACATTGACGCATCCTCTTGTGCAGCCTTAGATAAATCTGACATCCAAATCTCGCTCGAAATTCGAAAAATATCCTCAAAAAAACTACGAGGTGTTTCGATCTCAAGTGCATCCCACGCGGGTGCTGTATGGCTATCCGTACCTATGTCAAAAAAAATAGAAAAATCAAAATCTTTATCATTCAGTGCATTTTTCAACGTATTGACCAACACAAATTTATGCCTATATGACAAGTAGGCGTGATGAGGAACAATATATTCCCGGATAATTTTTTCCCTATCTCCACTATTAGGATCTAGTTCCCACAAGGCCTCACCCAAGGTCTCCTCTTGATCGTAAACATCAATTCCTCCCAAAAAATGACCTACAGTGGGGACATACAACATATTTGTATATGGATGAGCTAACATTTTTAATCCACAGGATAAGCAGTAAATGGTCTATTAGGGTTTTCAGGATCAAACTTAATTTCTGCACCACTCATACTTTCATTAAATGTAGGATTCGAGACATCCCTCTTATTTGGCCTGTACCCTCTTCCCGAGCCTTTTTGCTCGACTCTAACAATAGGATTACCTTTGATATCTATTCCAGTCGCCCGAGACAAACCACGAGCTTCGCGTGTAACTGCACTATTAATAGCATGCATTTGTAGCTTCCATGTCAAGAATTGAGAACTTGGATTACCTCTTTTGTTTTTTGGGGTTTTACCCGTAATAGGGTCGGTACCATCAATTGCTCGCTGTTTAATCGCTGCATTGGATATTTCAGGACCATGCTTTCCGATTGTGTGCATGTCGTATTTGTCCTCGTAGTACTCTACTCGACGCTTCGCATTCAGCTCAGAAAGCTCCTCGATTTTCATCCTTCGTTGCTGCTGAGACATCTGAGGGGCAGGAGCTGTGGGGGTCTGATCAGCAGTCTGAACTGTCTTAAAGGGACCCTCTCCGCCCGCTAAACTGCATTTCCCTTCACCTGGACACGAACTCAACCCCAACGGATCCACCCACCCCGTCGGGTTGGGGACGTACTGGTAGCTGTTCAGCCCGCCCGCCAGTTTGATCGGGTCGGGGGTTAGGTAGCGGCCGGTGTTGGGATTGTAGTAGCGATGCCGGTTGTAGTGTAGTCCGCTTTCTTGGTCGTAGTACTGGCCCTGAAATCGCAGTGGGTTGGTGACTTGTGCTATGTCGAGTTTGAGTACGTTGCCGTAGGCACGGTAGTGGGCCGACCAGACGATTTGGCCGCGGTGCCCAGTAAGTTCTTGGGGTGTCCCTAAGTGGTCGAGTTGGTAGTGGTAAACCTGGGCCTTGTCGCCCTCGCCTTGTAATAAGGCTAATGGCTTGAAGGTGCCCGGTTCGTATAGGTAGCTACTGTAGTGGCTGGTGCCGTGTAGGCCTTTTTGTTGGGCGCTTTCGGCGATGAGGCGTTCGCCTTGCCAGATGAATTGGGTAGTGGTGCCGCCATACTCTTTGGCGATGCGCCGACCAAAGGCGTCGTAGCGGTACGCTACTTGGCTGCCGTCTGCCAAAGTGATGCCGGTTAGCCGTTGTTGACTGTCATAGCGGTAGTCGCGCGTCAGGCGCTGGCCTGTGCCGCGTCGTTCTTGGCTGAGGTTGCCGTAGGCGTCGTATGCAAAATGGCTGTCGCCTTGCATCAGTAGGCGGTTGCCTTTGATGTTGGCGTGGCGATTTTGCGGTTGGCCGTTGCTGCTTTGATCGAGTAGGTTGCCCGCCGGGTCGTGGATGAAGTGTTCGCTGAGGGTGCCGCGCACGTCGGTTAGACGGTCTAGTGGGTCGTAGGCATAGCTTTTTTGCCCTTTGCGGCTGTCGCTAAGCAGGCCGAGGTTGCCGCTGGCGTCGTATCGGTAGGTGCGGCGGTACAGCGGCTGGCCGTCGATGTCGCCACGGGCGTTCAGTTGGCTGACGGCGTGGTCTTGCAGTCGGCCTTGCTCGTCATATTGGTAGTGGCTGACCAGATAGCCTTGTTGGCGGACGGTTTCTAGACCTGCTTCGTAACGGTGGCCGGTGAGTGGCTTGCCGTTGAGGTCGATGGCTTTAAGCGCACCGCCTTTTTGATAGTGGTAGTGCAGGCGGTTGCCGTCTGGCAGGCGACAGTCACTGAGTTGGCCAAGTGTGTCGTATTGATAGCGTAGGGTGGCCCAGCCCTGATGTTCGCTGATGAGACGGTCTTGCAGATCGTATTCGTAGGCCAGTGGCCAAGCACCGTCGTCGACGGCAGTGAGTCGGCCCAAGCTGTCGTAGGTGTAGGTGATTTCACTGCCGTCGGGCAGGGTTTTGCTTATCAGGCGCCCGGCCGCGTCACGTTGATAGGCGGTGATCAGCGGTTCGCTGCCAGGATGCTCGGCATCCGGGTATTCGGTCTTTTCCAGCAGTTGACCGTTAAGGTCGTAGGCATAAGCGGTTTTGCGACCGTCAAAGCCGATTTCTTGTTGGATTAATCCGTTGGGGTAGTACTCAAGTTGGTAGTGTTCGTGGCGCTCGTTCTCAATGCCGGTTAATAGCAAACGGGCGTTGTCGTAGCGGTAGTTGAGCTGACTGCCGTCCGGGTTGATGCGCCGGCTGATCAGGTGCAGGTTGTCAGCATATTGGTAGCGGGTGATGTGGCCACGTTCATCACGTTCTGCAGTGACTTTGCCGTAGGCGTTGTAGCTCCAAGCACGGGTTTTACCGCCGGGCAAGGTGATTTGCGTCAGGCGATTGGCCGCATCCCATTGGTACTGGGTGATCGCGCCCCGCTCGTCCTGCTGGGTGATTTTGCGCCCCTGAGCATCGTAGCGATAACGCCGCTGGGTGCCGTCTGGCAGTGTTTCATCGAGCAGTTGCCCAAGCAGGTTCCAGGTCAGGGTGTGCTGGCTGCCGTCGGCGTAATACAGGCCGCTTGGTTGACCTTTGGCGGTGTATTTATAGTGGGTGACGTTACCGTCTGGGTCGGTCTGGCAGGTGATGTCGCCTTGGCTGTTGCGTTCATATTTCCAGCAGGCCAAACCGCGCTGTACTTTGCGCACGTGGCCGTTGAAGTAGCTGTAGTACGTAGGCTCGTCTGTAGGCGGAATCAGGGCTGTCAGTTGCCCGGCTTCGTTGTACTGATACTCGGTGATGGCGCCGAGCGGGTCTTTTTCGGCAACTAGCCGACCTTTTTCGTCGTAAGCCTTGTGATGTTCTGCGCCGTCCGGGTCGATTTGGCTGACAAGCCGGGCGTTGTCGTCGTGCACATAAACTTGCTGGCTGCCGTCACGGTTTTTGACCGTGACCGAGCCTTGGTCATCCCATTCGTACGTGGCGTCCATCTGCCCGAAGTTGGCCCAGTGACGAATGCAACGCGCCTGTTTGCCAGCGTGCTGCCACTGCCAATAAAACGCGGCGCCACCGGCCAATTGCCGTTCTTGAATGACGTGTTGAGCGTCGTAGCGGTAGTGCTCGGTTTCTTGTAACGCGTTACTGGCGCTGGTCAGTTGCCCAAGGTCGTTGTAGCGATAGGTGGCCTGCGTTTGCAGGGTGATCCAACGCTCAAGATGTGTACCATGCTTGGCGTAGTGATCGTTCGAGCGCCCGACAAATTCGCGGCTTTCGTCATAGTGCTGGTAGTCCACAGCGCAGAGTCGGCCATTGGCGTAGCGCAGCAGCAAGGCACGAGCGGCACCGTTGTCGATGCGGTGCAAACGGCCTTCTTTGTAGGTGATTTTCAGCCGGTTACCGTAGGCGTCACTAATGGCCGCCAGTTGCAGGCCTTTGAAGTGGTAGAAGCGGCTGTTTTTACCGGCTTGGGCGAGGATCAGTTCATCGTCTTGTTCGCCCAAGTAAATAGCGGCCTTGGCCAAGCTGTTTGTGATGGCGGGACGTTGTGCAGTCGGCTGCGGGAAGCGGGTTTGGCGGTTTTCATGATCGGTCCAGAGCAACTCGTCGCCGTCGCGTTGCAGCCGATGAGACAGGGTGTGACTCCAACCGAACCCTAAGTCACCGTTAATTTCGACCGCACTGGTGCGATACAGACGTGTCCACTCCAGGGTCAGTGCACCGTCGAGTACGCAGTCGGTGAGGGTCAGTAATTCTTCGCCGGTGACCATCGACACCGGGCAGCCGTGGGTTTGCGTGTCTTTAGCGGATTCGGCAGGTTTGCCGTTGGGGGTTTTGGATTGCGCCGAAGCATCATCGACACGCTCGACAACCTCCAGCGTGGTGTTTGCCTTGGGTTTGTTGCGGGCAACGACCGTGGCATCAGGGATGCTCTGGGCTGCGGCTTGATCGTTTTTTGGTTTTATTTCTGTGTTGGCTTTTAAGCCTGAGTTGAGGTGCGCTTCGCCCTGTAGCAAAACAGGTTTGCCTACGCTGACGTGGTGAGGCGATCGCGCTTTACTGGTGCGCATCAATTGGTCGACAAAGCCCTGCAATAGCTGGGTAGCTTTGCCTGCATGATTGGCGCCTTTGATGGTCAGGCGTGCGACCAGCCCAACCCCTCCGCTCAAGACAATGCCGAGCAGAATATTGATCAGCAGTTCAGTCGTAATGCGAGCCAATATCTCGCTACGAATTTGCGGTGGTAACAGTTTTAACCAAGCGATCAGGGCCGAGACGTAACACCACATCAAAGGCTCATCGCTGGCAATCAACAAGGCTGTTTGCAGCGCTTCTTTGGACGCGCTCAACAGCAACGCGTATTGCTCTTCGGTGAAGAGTTTTTTGAGCTTTTCGTAGTTCTCTTCGGGGTTACTGATTAACGAGAATATCCCCTTAATGTCATCCCAGATGCCCAGCAGCGCCTTAATAAAACCCTGCCACTGGCTCTGCAGCTCAATCCAAGCACGGCCCAACGCGCTAGCCTCTTGATGGGTCTGCCACAGCGCTGAATATTCAGTGCCCCACTGGGTATTGAGCCACTGGCTCAGATCATTCAGTAGGTCTTTGTAGGAGGCAAAAAAAGTATCGAGTTGTTCGGTGGTGATCTGCGGGTAGAACGTAATCCGATACTCTTTGCCGGGCAGGCAGTTATCAATCTGCTTGATACCCGAATCACCAATGACCGTGTCAATGTTTGCGCCTCCGCCTGTCGGCACCATCAGCACACGGGTGTTACCTATAGGTATAAAACGCGCGGCCTCGAAGGCATGGATCAATGTCAGTGTCGAGTTGCGCTGGCATTGGGCATAGAACACAACTGGCGCGGAGCTGTCTTTGTCGCGGGCTTGCACTTCATCGCCAACCCGAAACTGTTGCTGCGCATCGAGCATGCCGCCGTACCAAGCATCGGCATGATCCCTATACCCTTTTTTATCGTCAGAACCCTCAATGCACTGTGTGAGTTCTGTCAGTACCTTCTGAATGTCGGGCTGGGTGGAGTCCATAGACACCAGCATGCTGCCGATAAAAATCATGGCAAAACCTCTTGCTGCACATGAGCCAACAAGAGCCCGCTGTCTTTTAGTTGTGAAGGGGTTGAGCGTTGTACGAAATGCTCAACTTTAAGCCGCAGATGGGATTCGCCGAGCGCTGCATACAGCTCGGCCTGGGTGTCTTTAAGCCACTGCATCAGGTTGTCGATCAGCGTGTTTAGGTCCGTCGCGGCGAGTGTGTCGAGTAGGTCATTGGGGACTTGCCACCAAGGGAAGGCTTGAGCTGCACGCTCCGCTCCCTGCTCCACAATCACAGCCTGACGGTTAATCCAATAGCGGCTAAATACCGGTAAAACGTCACTGGCCGCCGCCCCTAAATGCTGAAGGATGGGTAGCCAGTGGCGGCCGTCCCAAAACCGGAAAAACACGGCTTCACCTGCGGGCATCAAGACTTGGGTCAGCCCGCGCAAATGTTCGGTGATAGCAGTTGGGGCGGCCGTCGACACGGCCAGCCAGCCCCAATCGTCAGCGTCAGTTTGCGCGGCCCATTGCACAAACTCGCTGTCGGGCGTCAGACGCAGTAGATAAGGCATGACTGGCAACCACTCGGCATAAGGCGTGCCGGACCAGAGCAGGCTCGGCGCCTCGACCCCGCCGTGCTGCCAGTAAGCTGCAAGGGGGTCGGCAGCGCTGGTTGAACTGATCACGGCATACAGGTTTTCGCCGGGGCATAGAGGGTTGTCTGCTAGCCATTGCTGCGGGTTTAAGGGCTCAGATGTCACACACGCCTCCTTTGCATTTTTCGCACTCTTCGCAGAAAGGTGCGTTGCGTTTGAGGCTGTTAATTTGGGTTGGGGTGAGTTCGGCAGCTGTCAGCGCCGCAACGGCAGAGGGGACAGCTGGCAACGCCGCCATCCCCGGCACTGGCAGCCCACCGAGCAGGATGGGCGAGCTGACGTAGATTCCGGCGGCGCTGACGAGCAGGTGCTGGCCGCCAGCGGTCAACGAGATGCAGGCCCCGGCTGACAGCACCACGTGGGCGCCGGCTTTGATGGAGACTTCCATGCCTGCTTCGACGGCCATCGCCACACCCACAACGGTATGGCTGCTGGCAGCCACGTGGCGAAGGTCGTTGCCATTGAGCTGGACTTTGCGATCCCCTGTCACGGTTCGCTGGTCTTCACCTTTGAGCACCGAAACGCTGTTGCCGGTGATGGTTTCTTTGCGCTGCCCGTCGATCTGTAAAAGGCTGTCGTTTTTAATGTGTTGCTCAAGATCGCGCTGGGCATGCAGGTAGATCAGCTCTTGGCCTAGGCGATCTTCGATCTGCAGTTCGTTATAGCCGGTGCCGTTCGGGGTGCTGCGGCTGCGCAATACGCTGCGCGTTTTATGCGCGGGCAGTGTGTACGGGGGCGGGTTGATGCTGTTGATCAGGCAGCCAACAATGATCGGCTGGTCCGGGTCACCCTCCAGAAACGTAACCAGCACTTCCATGCCGACCCGCGGCACTGTCACCGCGCCATGACTGTCACCGGCCCAACTAGATGCCACCCGCAGCCAGCAACTGCTGGCATCGTCGTGACGACCTTCGCGGTCCCAATGGAACTGCACCTTCACCCGACCGAACTGATCGCAGTGCACCTCTTCGTTGGCGGGCCCAGTGACGCGGGCAGTTTGTAGACCTAACACGCGAGGCTTGAGGTGTTTGAGTGGCGGTCGGTAGAAGACGTCCCACGGCGTGGCGATAAAGTCGTTGCGGTAGCCTTGGATAAAGCCGTCAGCCGGTTGCTCGTCACGGCTCATTCCCGCGCCTTCCAGCAGGTGCGGTTGTCTACCTTGATGGCTGATTTGAGTCAGCAACCACATCGCATTCCAATCGCTGTGCGGATGCTCGCTAAGCGTTAGAAAGTGACCGCAACTCAAGCTTGGCTCGTCACTTTTGCCGCTGGCCTGACAGCGGTCAGCACGCAAGCGCTCTAGGGCTCGCTGGCTTAGCCGTTGACCACGCTGCTCAAGTTTGAAATAGCCGGGATAGTGGTAGTCCTCTAGATCACGTTCTGGGCGTTGCCCGTCAGGGCCTGCTTGCGACTCGATTTGCCGGCTAGCGGTTTCGAAGTTGTAATCACGCAAAGTACTTCGGGTGGTACGGGTAGTGAGGCCCACCTCAAAATCACTGACCGCTGGGGTTTCGGCGACGAGGCCGCTGCCGCTGTGAAAAGGCACTGAATGCTTGAGCTTGGCGAAGGCACTTTGGCCATCGCCGAACACCAACTGATGGCCTTGAACTGAGTGCCGGAAGTGATAGTGAATACCCTCCTCTTCACATAAGCGCTGGATAAAGTGCAGGTCTGTTTCGTGGTACTGCACACAGTAGTCGCGGGTCGGATAGCTCGCCTGCAATTGGAAGGTGTAGGCATGGCTGTAAATGCCGTGCTCTTCGAGGAGTTGGCTAATGATCTGCTCGACCGTTAGCTGCTGGAACATACGCTGGTTCGTGCGATGTTCGAGATAGGCAAGCTGCGGCACGAGGGTCAGGGTGTAAAACGTCAGACGCTGGCGAGTTTGGCCTTGAGCGACGCTATAGATCAGCCCGTGGACGCCAACGCCATCGGCGCCATAAGCCAAATAAGCAGATGTGTGCAGCAGCGCTAGCAGATCGAGATCAGCCTGTTGACTGACGACGACCAGCTCAAATGCATAAGGGGTGCTGATGGACTCTTTGCCGGTAAATGACAGGACTTGTAGGTCATCAGTGAAGCCTTCAATGGCTAGGCTGAACTGTAACTGAGGCTGCGAGCGTGACATCCGCGACTCCTTGCGCTGCGGTAGCCCTGATGTAACAAAACGTCAGGGTTTATCGGTGCGCAAGTGTGCAAGGACGGTGTTAGCTCTGGCTGTAAGGCCGATCTAATACAGCCAGAGCTTTGGGCAAATCTACGGTAGGAAGGTGGGACGCTACAGGTAGGAGCTGCCGCAGGCTGCGATCTTTTGATCGTTAAAAACAAAGATCGCAGCCTGCGGCAGCGCCTACGCACAGCAGGGGCAGCCCCGAGTGAGCTGCACCGCATCTTCGGATGTGACACAAAAAGGGTCACTCATTAGTTACAACACTTGGACTTAAAACAACCCGGATGTAGGCGGCGGCGTGCCTTTGAGTTGCCATGAGCCCACCGCGGAGGCTTTCCAGTGCCGTGGATTGTGGTTCGCCACGGTGCGCGCATTGCGCCAATGCCGGTCAAGGTTATGGCCACGCCCGGTGGTCGACGCACCGCCCACGTCGAACACCAGCTCTGCGGCTTTAAGTGCGGACTCTGCCGCGATGTATTGCGCTTGCGCCACATCAATTGCCGCCTGATCGACCAACACAGGGTCAAGCCCCCCCGCCCACGCTCGGTCGATGGATTCTGCCGCGTGCAACACCACCGCTTCGGCGGTGAAGGCACGGGCTGAGATGTCGCCGACACTCAGTTCAACATAGGGGTCATCGACCGAGCGGGTAGCGCTGCTGTGTTTAATCGGACGCGCATGCTCTTTGGCAAAGGTGACAGCGTCGTTCAAGGCGTTGCGCGCAATACCGGCCTCAACCGCCGCGAGGAACAACTGCAAAAACGGCGTGACAATAGTGCGCTTGCCCTCCTCTACCGTGCGGGTGCGAATTTCTTCAGCCAACACTTGGACATTGTTCAGGCGCGTCGTACCACTGGCGGTCAGGCGCTGGCCCATCGCGTCGAAGTCGTCAAGCAGCTCCAGGCCTTTTCGGTTGCGCGGCAGGATAAACGAAACCGGCTGATCGTCTTCGTCCAGCGCCACCGCGCTGACCCAGTCGGCGTACAGCGACCCCGTGCTGTAGTACTTGCTCCCGGTGGCGCGGTAATGGTCGCCGTCGCGCACAATGCGCGCACTGATCGAGCCGTTGGCGCCGCCCACCTCCCACCCCGCATTGCCCACCACAATGCCGTCCAAGTAGCGCGCAAACCAGCGTTCGCGCTCGGCTTCGGCCTGTTCGCTCGACGAGGCAAGCAAACCTTCGATAAAGCCGAAACCCGGACGCAAGGCCTGAGCAACGTTGGAGTCGGCAGCGGCAATGCGGATCAAAAGGCGGATCACGTCTTTGACTGAGCCGCCGCTGCCGCCATAACGCACCGGGATACGCGTGGTAAAAAAACCGGCTTTGGCAATCTGCGCCACCGCGTCAAAAGGCAACAACCGATCCCGCTCGCGCTGAGCAGCCCCCTGCGCAATGGTTGGCAATAACTGGTCGGCGCGGGCGTTCAATTCTTCGAGCGTGGCAACAGCATGTTCAGTTACAAGAGACAGCGTAGTCATGGCAATTCCTTAATGTGTTCAAGCTTAAATAGCGATCTTCCACAGCTGTGATTCATCAATGCGCCACGCCGTGCTTTCCGCCTCCAACGGCGGCACCACCAGCTCACTGTCGGCACCCGGCAGGCGCGGGACAGCGCCCAGCAGGCGTTGGGTATAGGGGTGCTGCGGGTTTTCAAACAACGCTTCGACCGGAGCGCTTTCAACCACTGTGCCGTGGCGCATCACCAGCACCTCGTCACTGACATGGCGAATCACCCCCAAGTCATGGGAGATAAACAGGTACGCCAGCCCCAGTGAGGCTTGCAGGTCTGCCAACAGGTCCAGCACTTGCGCCTGCACCGAGACGTCGAGGGCCGAAACCGGCTCATCACAAATAATCACTTTCGGGTTGCTGGCAATGGCCCGGGCGATGGCGACCCGCTGGCGCTGCCCGCCGGACAGTTGCAAAGGCCGTCGGGCCGCCAGCTCAGCGGGCAGACGTACCTGCTCCAGCAGTTGGCTGATCCGCGCAGGCTGCTGTGAAGCCGTCACCCCGGCAACGTCCAGCGCGTCAGCCAAGATCTGGCCGATGCTCCAGCGCGGGTCGAACGAACTCAGCGGGTCTTGATAGATCACGCTGATGTCGCGCCGATGGACACGGCGATCTTTTTCCGCCACCCGCTCGGCGCCAGCGCCAGCCCAAGGGCGGTCACGCAACTGCACCTGCCCCGCCTCCCGCGCCCGCAAGCCCCGC
>NZ_LLWH01000176.1 GCF_001411475.1 Pseudomonas endophytica
CGCCGTCCATGGTCGCTTCCAGACCGAATTGCGCTTTGGCGGGAAGGATGGGGGTAATGAACGCGAAACGCGACGCCAGAAAGACCGGCACCTGACGGCGGGTGACTATCTGGAACAGCAGAGTCCCGAGACCCGCCGTGAACAGCGCAACGTTAGGGTCCAGGCCAGTGATTAAAGGCATCAAGACCAACGCGCCGAAAGCCACGAACAGCATCTGCGCGCCAGAGATGATCTGGCGCCAGAGCGGGTCGTTGAACTCGTCCTGCATGTTATTAATCCTTTTGCTTGGTGCCGAAGATCTTGTCGCCAGCATCGCCCAAGCCCGGAATGATGTAGCCGTGTTCGTCCAGACGGTTGTCAATGGACGCTGTATAGATAGTCACGTCCGGGTGAGCAGCCTCTACGGCGGCAATCCCTTCTGGGGCAGCGACCAGCACCATGGCGCGAATCTCTTTGCAGCCGGCTTTTTTCAGCAGGTCGATGGTTGCAACCATCGACGAGCCAGTGGCCAGCATCGGGTCGATGATCATTGCCAGACGCTCGTCGATTTCTGGAACCAGTTTTTCCAGATAAGTGTGTGCCTGTAAGGTTTCTTCGTTACGGGCAACACCGACGGCACTGACTTTGGCACCGGGGATCAAGCTCAGCACGCCTTCAAGCATGCCGATACCCGCGCGCAAGATCGGCACGACAGTGATTTTCTTACCGGCAATTTTTTCAACTTGGACAGGGCCGCTCCAGCCTGAAATCTCGTAGGTTTCGAGGGTCAGATCGCTGGTGGCTTCATAGGTCAGCAAGGCGCCGACTTCTTGGGCGAGCTCACGGAAGTTCTTCGTGCTAATGTCTGCACGGCGCATCAGGCCGAGCTTGTGACGGATCAGCGGATGGCGGATTTCACGGATGGGCATAAGTAATGGCTCCGGTAGGGCAGGCAAAAAAAGCGGCCTAGATTAATCTAATCCGGGGTGATGTCCTACAAACATTACTGCACGTTAGTCCATAAATGCTTGATCTGAGCCATGCGGGTGCGTACCTTTGCCCGTTTTTCTGGCACACCACCCCCTGGAGAGCGTCATGTCTGCTGATCTCGAGCATATCCGTCAAGTCATGCGAGAGGCTGACTGCCTGTACACCGAAGCTGAGGTTGAGGCCGCTATTGCCCGTCTCGGCGCGCAGATCACAGCCGAAATGGCCGAGACTAATCCAGTGGTTTTTTGTGTGATGAACGGCGGCCTTATTTTTGCTGGCAAGTTGCTCACTCACCTCAAATTCCCGCTTGAGTCTTCTTATCTGCACGCCACTCGCTACCGCAACCAAACCAGCGGTGGTGATCTATTCTGGAAAGCTAAGCCAGAAGTGTCCTTTATGGACCGTCACGTGCTGATTATTGATGACATTCTTGATGAAGGTCACACCCTGAGCGCGATCGTTGATTTCTGTAAACACGCAGGCGCCCGTCAAGTGCACACTGCTGTGTTGATCGACAAAGATCACGACCGCAAGGCGAGCGCAGACTTGAAAGCTGACTACGCGGGTCTGCCATGCGTTGACCGTTACGTGTTTGGTTATGGTATGGATTACAAAGGCTACTGGCGTAATGCTGCCGGAATTTATGCCGTTAAAGGTTTGTAAGCAAAGGTGAAGAAGCTTCCTGTAGGGGAAGCTTCAGCCAACGTCTGGCACATGGATTGACTTAACGACCTCACACGAGCGTGTTTTCATGCTGGCTATCTTCTTACAAACACTCTCGATCACCGCCCCGGTGTTTGCCATGCTTTTTATGGGCATTGTGCTCAAGCGTGTGGGTTGGATTAACGACAACTTTATCCATACAGCGTCGGCGCTGGTGTTTAACGTCACCATGCCGGCGTTGTTGTTTTTGGGGATTGTTCACGCTGATCTCAGGGCCGCGATGCAGCCTAAGGTGCTGGGCTATTTCACCTTAGCGACTCTCGTCAGCTTTGCGATGGCGTGGGGCTGGGCGATCTGGCGTTGCCCGCGTGAAGACCGCGGGATCTACACTCAAGGTGCTTTTCGCGGCAACAATGGGGTCATCGGGCTGGCGCTGGCGGCCAGCATGTACGGTGATTACGGGATCTCGCTGGGAGCGGTCCTCGCGGGGTTGGTGATCTTGTTGTACAACACGCTGTCGACGATTGTGCTGGCGGTTTATAGCCCGGTAATCAAGTCCGATCCGTGGAGTATCTGCAAAAGCGTGTTCAAAAACCCGCTGATTATCAGCGTGCTGTCGGCGATCCCGTTTGCAGTGTTCAAAATAGGTTTGCCCGACTGGCTGCAAGCGTCGGGTGAGTACCTAGCGTCTATGACCTTGCCTCTGGCTCTGATTTGCATTGGTGGCACATTGTCACTGGCGTCTTTACGTAAAAGCGGCAGCCTAGCTTTGAGTGCGAGTCTGGTCAAAATGGTTAGCCTGCCGTTTGTGACAACGCTGGGGGCGTGGCTCCTTGGGTTTCGCGGGCCTGAACTGGGGACGTTGTTTCTGTACTTCGCCAGCCCGACGGCGGCGGCCAGTTATGTCATGGTCCGTGCGGCCAACGGCAACCACGAACTGGCTGCGTCGATAATCGTCATCACAACCTTGATGGCGGCGATCACCACCAATATCGGGATCTTTGTGTTGCAGTGGGGCGGTTGGATCTAAACCTAGAGGTATAGATCATGGCTTGCTCTACAAAAGCCCCTTCAGTGTCGCCGCCAGGCGCGCAGCGTACTTAACAGCAGATACACCAACAATGCGGGCAATACGTAAAACAGCATCAGGTGTTCAAGCTTGCTCGTTAATGGCATGCCCATGGTAAACGACACCACGTGCAGCGCGTACGCGAGGTACAGCCCCAGAAACAGCAAGCCTTCGGCGCGTGTGACGCGGTAGCCGGTGTAGAAGACCGGTAGGCACAATGCTGCGACCCCAAGCATCACTGGTAAGTCGAAGTCTAAGGCATTGGGTGATACCGAGAGCGGTTCAGGCGCTATCAACGCGGTGAAACCGAGTACGCCGAGCAGGTTCAGCACATTGCTACCGATGACGTTGCCGACGGCGATTTCCCGTTGCCCGCGAAAGGCTGCAATCAGTGACGTGGCTAATTCGGGCAACGAGGCGCTGACGGCAATAATGGTCAAGCCAATGATGCGTTCGGACAAACCCAGCTCAGTCGCCACGGCGACGGCGGCACCTAGCAGTAGATGCCCGGCAATACTTAGCAATATCAGAGCAAGGAGCATCATCAGAATATTGATCGGCCACGAGGTCGGTGGCTGATCTTGGCTGGTGTGATGATGCCCGCTGTTGCGCGATTGGCGCAGCAATAAGCCCAGATAAACCCCTAAACCGATTAACAGGATGGCGCCATCTAAACGATTAAGTTGATTGTTCAGGGCCAAGGCGAACACCAGCGCGCTGGCGATGATCATCAAGGGAATATCCAGCCGCACCACTTGGCGTGATACGCGCAGGGGAATAATCAGCGCCGAGAGGCCGAGGGTGACCAGGACGTTGAAGATGTTGCTGCCGATGACGCTGCCGACAGCAATGTCGGGTGTGTCATTGAACGCGGCTTGCAGGCTGATCGTGATTTGCGGAGCGCTGCTGCCGAAAGCGACCACGGTTAAGCCAACGAGCAGCGGGCGAACCTTCAAATTGGCGGCCATGCGCACAGCGCAATGCACCAGCAGTTCGGCGCCAGCAATCAACATGGCGAGACCGCAGAACAATTGCAGCAGGTCCCACGGTGATAACGCGCTTAAACCCAAAATGGTGATTGTCTCCGTTAATTAGTCACTCAAGCCTTGCACCCGGACTTTGGCCGTACCGTCATTGAGCATACCCAACTGCTTGGCGGCCTGACGCGAAAGATCTATCAGGCGGCCACGGGTGTGCGGGCCGCGATCATTGATGCGAACCACCACAGAGGTGTTGTTGCTGAGGTTGGTCACCAAGACCCGAGAGCCGAACGTAAGGCTGCGATGGGCGGCGGTGAGGGCGTTTTGGTTAAACGGTTCGCCGCTGGCAGTGCGTTTGCCGTGGTGGCGAGCGCCGTAATAAGAGGCAACGCCGGTTTTATCATAGCCGCGAGGGTCTATGTCATGGCTGGCGCAGCCAGCGAGCAAGCTGAGCAGGGCGCAGGCGCCGAGTAGCTGCTTCATGAAGGGAATCCTTTGTGTGCCCAAGCACCTGTAGGAGCGCAGGAGTTGGTAGATGAATCACCCTGTAGGAGCAGCCGCAGGCTGCGATCTTTTGCTTTGAAGATCAACAGATCGCGAGCAAGTCCGCTCCTACAGGAGTGTGCGATTTAGCCTTCGAGTTTGCTTTTTAGCAGCTCGTTGACTTGTTGCGGGTTGGCCTTGCCTTTAGACGCTTTCATGGCTTGGCCGACGAAGAAGCCAAACATTTTGCCGCGTTTGGCTTCGTCCGCCGCACGGTACTGTTCCACTTGCTCGGCGTTGGCCGCCAGCATTTCATCCAGCACCTTTTCAATGGCGCCGCTGTCGGTCACTTGTTTAAGGCCTTGCTTGTCGATGACTTCGTCAGCAGTGCCTTCACCTTTGGCCATCGCTTCAAACACAACCTTGGCGATTTTGCCGGAGATGGTGTTGTCTTTGATGCGCAGCAACATGCCGCCCAGCAACTCAGCGCTGACTGGCGACTGGTCGATGTCCAAGCCAAGTTTGTTGAGCAGGCTGCCCAATTCAACCATGACCCAGTTGGCCGCCAGTTTAGCGTCGCCACTGATGCTTACGACTTGCTCGAAGTAATCCGCTTGTTCACGGCTCGAAGCCAGCACGCTGGCGTCATAGGCCGAGAGGCCAAACTGCGACTGGAAGCGCTCGCGCTTTTGCGGTGGCAGTTCGGGCAGGGTGGCGCGTACGTCCGAGATAAACGAGTCTTCGATGACCACAGGCAGCAGGTCTGGATCGGGGAAGTAACGGTAGTCGTTGGCTTCCTCTTTGCTACGCATGGCGCGCGTTTCGTCTTTATTCGGGTCGTACAGGCGCGTTTGCTGGATAACCTTGCCGCCATCTTCGATCAGCTCGATCTGACGTTGCACTTCGCTGTTGATTGCCTTCTCGATGAAGCGGAACGAGTTAACGTTCTTGATTTCGCAGCGGGTGCCAAACTCGGCCTGACCAACTGGGCGGACCGAGACGTTGCAGTCGCAACGCAGCGAGCCTTCAGCCATGTTGCCGTCGCAGATGCCGAGGTAGCGCACCAGTGCGTGCATGGCCTTAACGTAAGCAACCGCTTCTTTTGCGCTGCGCATGTCAGGCTCGGAAACGATTTCAAGCAGCGGCGTACCTGCACGGTTCAAGTCGATCCCGGTAGAGCCGCTGAAGTCTTCGTGCAGGCTTTTGCCCGCATCTTCTTCCAAATGCGCGCGGGTAATGCCCACGCGCTTGACGGTGCCGTCTTCCAGAGTGATGTCTAAATGGCCTTTACCGACAATCGGTAGCTCCATCTGGCTGATCTGGTAGCCCTTGGGCAGGTCTGGATAGAAGTAGTTTTTGCGCGCAAATACGTTGTGCTGACCGATTTGGGCATCAACCGCAATGCCAAACATCACGGCCATGCGCACAGCTTCTTGGTTGAGTACCGGCAATACGCCCGGCATGCCCAGATCAACCAAGCTGGCTTGGGTGTTCGGTTCGGCGCCAAACGTGGTGGCGCTGCCCGAGAAAATCTTCGATTGGGTGGCGAGCTGGGAGTGAATTTCCAGCCCGATCACAACTTCCCATTGCATAAATTTATCCTCAGAAGCCGGCAGGTGTGCGCGTGTGCCAATCAGTGTTCAACTGATACTGATGAGCGACATTGAGCAAGCGGCCTTCCTGGAAGTAAGGCGCCAGCAACTGCACGCCGACTGGCAAGCCATCGACAAAACCGGCTGGCATCGACAGGCCCGGCAGGCCCGCGAGGTTGGCGGTAATGGTGTACACGTCTTCCAGATAGGCAGAAACCGGGTCGCTGTTTTTAGCGCCGATTTTCCAGGCTGGGTTAGGCGTGGTTGGGCCGAGGATGATGTCGACTTCGTTGAATGCCGCCACAAAGTCGTTTTTGATCAGACGACGGATTTTTTGCGCTTGCAGGTAGTAAGCGTCGTAGTAGCCCGCCGACAGCGCGTAAGCACCGACCAGAATCCGGCGTTGGACTTCCGGGCCGAAGCCTTCAGCACGCGAGCGCTTGTACAGGTCGGTCAAGTCTTTCGGGTTTTCACAGCGATGGCCGAAGCGTACGCCGTCAAAACGCGACAGGTTGGAGGATGCTTCAGCTGGCGCGATCACGTAGTACGCAGGAATCGCGTGCTGCATGTTCGGCAGGCTGATGGTCTTGATCACTGCACCGAGCTTTTCTAGCTCTTTAATGCTGTTGTGCACTAACTCGGCAATACGTGGGTCAAGGCCCTCGCTGAAGAACTCGGCAGGTACGCCGATACGCAAGCCCTTGAGCGAGGTATTGAGGTTGGCGCTGAAGTCCGGCACCGGTTCGTCAATGCTGGTGGAGTCTTTAGAATCGAAGCCAGCCATGCCTTGTAACAATATTGCGCAGTCTTCAGCCGTGCGTGCCAGTGGGCCGCCTTGGTCGAGACTGGAGGCGTAAGCAATCATGCCCCAGCGCGAAACGCGGCCATAGGTGGGCTTTAAGCCGGTGAGATTGGTCAACGCGGCTGGCTGACGGATCGAACCGCCGGTATCGGTGCCGGTTGCAGCGGGTAACAGACGGGCGGCAACCGCCGCAGCCGAACCGCCCGACGAACCGCCGGGTACGTGCTCAAGGTTCCACGGGTTTTTGACCGCGCCGTAGTAGCTCGACTCGTTGGCCGAGCCCATCGCGAACTCGTCTAGGTTGGTTTTACCTAGGCTGACGGCGCCGGCTTCGGCAAGCTTGGCAACTACGGTGGCGTCGTACGGTGCCTTGAAGTTGTCGAGCATTTTCGAGCCACAGCTGGTGCGAACGCCCAAGGTGCAGAACAGGTCTTTGTGAGCGATCGGAGCGCCCAGCAAAGCACCGGTTTCACCATTGGCGCGACGTGCGTCAGCTGCCTTGGCCTGCTCTAGAGCAAGGTCTTCAGTGAGGGTGATGAAGCTGTTGAGCTGAGGATCGAGCTGGGCGATACGCGCCAGCAAGGTCTTGGTCAGCTCTTCAGAGGAGAATTTTTTATCGGCGAGTCCGCGGGCGATCTCGGCCAGAGTCAATTGATGCATGCAGGCTCTTTCCCTTTACTCGATGACTTTCGGAACCAGATAGAGGCCGTTTTCGACCGCGGGTGCGATGGACTGGTAAGCCTCGCGATGATTGCTCTCAGTTACGATGTCGGCCCGCAGGCGCTGGCTGGCTTCTAGTGGGTGGGCCAGCGGCTCAATACCGGTGGTATCGACAGCCTGCATCTGATCAATCAAGCCCAAAATGCTATTAAGGGCTTCGGTGGTGCGTGGGAGATCGGCATCATTGAGACCCAGACGGGCCAAATGTGCGATTTTTTCCACGTCGGAGCGTTCAAGCGCCATGGGATTCTCCAGTGGAAAACAGGACGGAAGGTATCCGTGTGTTAGATTGTCGGAACACTACCGCATTTCTACGGTCATATGGCCGCGATTGTGGGGGTTGGTGCACGGAAAAGCGGTCAATTTAACATATTGGCGCCTTGCCCAAAATCCCTGTCGTTGTTAGAGTTTGCCGCACTTTTTTACCCACGCGTTGCCTAGGGTCCCTTTCCCATGTTCAAGAAACTGCGTGGCATGTTTTCCAGCGATCTTTCCATCGACCTGGGCACTGCCAACACCCTTATTTACGTGCGTGAGCGCGGTATTGTCCTGAATGAGCCATCGGTTGTGGCTATTCGGACACACGGTAACCAGAAAAGTGTCGTTGCCGTCGGCACCGAGGCCAAGCGAATGCTGGGCCGTACACCTGGCAACATTGCTGCCATTCGTCCGATGAAGGATGGCGTAATTGCCGACTTCAGCGTTTGCGAAAAGATGCTCCAGTACTTCATTAATAAAGTGCATGAAAACAGCTTTTTGCAGCCGAGCCCTCGGGTTTTGATTTGCGTACCGTGCAAATCGACTCAGGTAGAGCGTCGTGCCATTCGTGAATCGGCACTCGGTGCCGGTGCCCGTGAAGTATTCCTGATCGAAGAACCCATGGCTGCTGCCATCGGTGCTGGCTTGCCGGTTGAAGAAGCGCGCGGTTCGATGGTCGTTGATATCGGTGGTGGTACCACTGAAATCGCACTGATCTCCCTCAACGGTGTGGTTTACGCTGAATCCGTACGTGTTGGCGGCGACCGCTTCGACGAAGCAATCATCACTTATGTGCGCCGTAACTACGGCAGCCTGATCGGTGAGTCGACGGCTGAGCGTATCAAGCAGGAAATCGGCACGGCCTATCCGGGCGGTGAAGTGCGTGAAGTTGACGTACGTGGCCGTAACCTAGCGGAAGGTGTTCCACGTGCGTTCACGCTTAATTCCAACGAAGTGCTGGAAGCTCTGCAAGAGTCGCTGGCAACCATCGTTCAGGCAGTAAAAAGCGCGCTGGAGCAGTCTCCGCCAGAGCTGGCTTCGGACATCGCCGAGCGTGGTCTGGTCCTGACAGGCGGTGGCGCCTTGCTGCGTGATCTCGACAAACTGCTGGCCCAAGAAACGGGTCTGCCAGTGATCGTTGCCGAAGACCCGCTGACGTGCGTTGCTCGTGGTGGTGGCCGTGCGCTGGAAATGATGGATAAACACACAATGGACCTGCTCTCCAGCGAATAAACTCGTCGGTGCAGGCTATGGTTATCACCAAAAGGTAGCACTTTGCAGTGCTGCCTTTTGGCGTTCATCTTCTGCCAATCTTCATTCAGGCCGCTTTAACGCCGTATGACTATATTGAACACTTGCCCAAGAGGAGCGGCTTATTAAACCGCTCTTTTCTAAAGGCCCCTCATTGGGCGTGCGCTTATTAGTGCTGGTCGTGCTATCGGTCGCGCTGATGGTGGTGGATGCCCGCTTCACGTTGCTCAAGCCAGTGCGCAGCCAAATGTCGCTGGTGCTGATGCAAACCTATTGGGTGACCGATTTGCCGCAGCGCCTAATTCAGGGGGTTGCCAGCCAATTTGGTAGTCGCACTGAACTGGTGGCTGAAAACGAGAAGCTCAAAACTGAAAACCTTTTGCTTCAAGGCCGCATGCAAAAGCTGGCCGCCTTGACCGAGCAGAACGTTCGCTTGCGCGAGTTGTTGAACTCATCGGCGCTGGTCAACGAAAAGGTTGAAGTGGCGGAGTTGATCGGCATGGATCCGAATCCGTTTACTCATCGCATCATCATTAACAAAGGTGAGCGCGATGGGGTGGTGTTGGGGCAACCGGTGCTTGATGCCCGCGGCTTGATGGGGCAAGTGGTTGAGCTGATGCCAAACACTTCGCGCGTACTGTTGCTCACCGACACCACTCACAGTATTCCGGTACAGGTCAATCGCAACGGTCTGCGCGCTATTGCCAGTGGCACGGGTAACCCCGAGCGCCTTGAGCTGCGCCATGTGGCTGATACGGCGGACATCAAAGTCGGCGACCTGTTGGTCAGCTCGGGCCTCGGTCAGCGATTCCCGGCCGGCTACCCAGTGGCGACAGTCACAGAAGTGATCCACGACTCAGGCCAGCCATTCGCCATTGTGCGAGCGGCCCCGACTGCGGCCTTGAATCGCAGTCGTTATTTGCTATTGGTGTTCAGCGACAGCCGAACTCCAGAAGAGCGCGTCAATGATGCGGCTCAAGGCCAAGAGGCTGAGCAAAAGAGCGAATCCGCGCCGACGTCACCCGCGACCGAGCCTAAACCTGCATCGACTGTCCCGGCTGAAACTACCGCGCCTGCGGCGGCACCAGCACCGGTGGTGGCTGACCCCAAGACCGTGAAAAAACCTGTCCCTGCCGCAGCTAAGCCGCCGACCGCTGCGCCGGCCACTACTCGGGAGAGCCAATAATGGCGGGCACTCATTCGCGAAATGGCTGGATTGTCTGGCTGACGTTTGCCATTGGCCTGTTACTCAGCGTTTCTCCATTGCCTCAGTTCATGGAAGTCTTCCGTCCGCTATGGTTGGCTTTGTTGCTGGCGTTTTGGGCATTGGTCTTGCCGCACAAGGTGGGCATGGTCACCGCATGGTGCCTGGGGCTGATGGAAGACGTGTTGTACGGTACGTTGCTGGGTCAGAATGCTCTGATTCTGACGCTTACCACCTTTTTGGTATTGTCGCTGGCACAACGTCTGCGCACATTTCCGATGTGGCAACAGAGCATGGTGATCCTAGTCATCTTCGGTTTGGCTCAGTTGGTTCAGCTCTGGCTGAGTGCGTTGACCGGCAATCGTCAGCCGACCTTGGCGCTGGTATTGCCAGCGCTGGTCAGTGCATTGCTCTGGCCATGGGTCAGCTACGGACTTCGCGGCTTGCTTCGACGTTTCAACATCAATTAATGGGATCGCGAGCCATTTCCTGGTTTGTGCACTTCGACAGGGAGATGTCTTGATGACTCCGCTTTTTCTGGCTTCTGGTTCACCGCGCCGACGCGAGTTACTGACTCAAATCGGCGTGCCGTTCCGTGTCGTCAGCGCTTCCATCGACGAAACGCCCCTCCCTGACGAACACCCTGCAGCCTATGTCGAGCGCTTAGCGCGAGAAAAAGCCCTGGCTGGACGTGAGCAACTGCGCGCATCAACGGCGAACGCAGCGGGCTGTGTGATGGGGGCCGACACTGCCGTGGTTCTGGATGACCAGATTCTCGGCAAACCAGTCGACGAGGCCGACGCCTTGTCTATGCTCATGGCGTTATCGGGGCGTGAGCATGAAGTGTTGACGGCCATTGCCATCATTGAGGCCGAGCGTTGCGAAACCCGTGTGGTACGCAGCCGGGTTAGTTTCAGAACGATCAGCCAACAAGAAGCCGCGCACTATTGGGCCAGTGGCGAGCCTCAAGACAAAGCCGGTGGTTACGCGATTCAAGGGTTAGCCGCAGTATTTGTGGCGGGTCTTAATGGCAGCTATTCCGGTGTCGTGGGCTTGCCTGTGTGCGAAACCGCAGAACTGCTTGGGCAATTCGGCATACCCTGTTGGCAAACCTTATCGAGCGCTGAATAACGCGCCTTACATAACTTGGCACTAATGTTATGACGCCTGAACGAGAGCCAGCCATGAGTGAAGAGATTCTGATCAACATCACGCCGATGGAATCGCGCGTGGCAGTGGTAGAAAACGGTGTTCTGCAAGAGGTGCATGTTGAACGTACCCAGCGCCGTGGCATTGTTGGCAACATTTACAAGGGCAAAGTGGTCAGGGTGTTGCCTGGCATGCAGGCCGCCTTTGTCGACATTGGGCTGGACCGTGCAGCCTTTATTCATGCATCCGAAATTTCTTTGCGCGAAGGCCAAGCCGTTGAGAGCATCAGTGCGCTGGTGCACGAAGGGCAAAGCTTGGTGGTGCAAGTCACCAAAGACCCGATTGCCTCAAAAGGCGCTCGCCTGACAACACAGCTGTCGATTCCTTCGCGCTACTTGGTGTATATGCCACGTACAGCGCATGTCGGCATTTCGCTGAAAATTGAAGACGAAGCTGAGCGTGACCGCCTAAAGCAGGTGGTCACTGATTGCGTGGCTCAAGAAGGCATTAAGGAAGCGGGCGGTTTTATTCTGCGCACGGCCGCCGAGGGTGCGGGTGCGGATGAGATCCTGATGGATATTCGCTATCTGCGTCGGCTGTGGGACCAAATTGGCATACAGATAAAAACGGCGGGTGCGCCAAGCGTTATTTATGAGGACTTGGGCTTAGCGTTGCGAACGTTGCGCGACTTGGTAAGCCCAAAGATCGAAAAAATTCGCATCGACTCGCGAGAAACCTTCCAGAAAACCACTCAGTTTGTGGCTGAACTGATGCCCGAAATCGCCGATCGCCTTGAGCATTACCCCGGCGAGCGGCCGATTTTTGACCTGTATGGCGTAGAAGACGAAATTCAGAAGGCGTTAGACCGCAAGGTGCCGCTCAAATCTGGCGGTTATCTGGTGGTCGACCCGGCGGAAGCCATGACCACCATTGATGTGAACACTGGTGCGTTCGTCGGCCATCGCAACCTTGAAGAAACCATTTTCAAGACCAACCTAGAAGCGGCGACGGCCATTGCTCGGCAACTGCGCCTGCGCAATTTGGGCGGGATCATCATCATTGACTTCATCGACATGGAAGATGAAGAGCATCAGCGCCAAGTGTTACGCACGCTCGAGAAACAACTGGAGCGCGATCATGCCAAGACCAACATAATCGGTATTACCGAGTTGGGATTGGTACAAATGACCCGCAAGCGCACTCGCGAAAGCCTTGAGCAAGTACTGTGCGAGCCCTGCGTGTGCTGTCAGGGCCGTGGCAAATTAAAAACCCCAGAAACCATTTGCTACGAAATCTTCCGTGAAATTCTCCGCGAGGCCCGCGCTTATCAGGCGGTTGGCTATCGTGTATTAGCCAACCAGCGTGTTGTGGACCGTCTGTTAGACGAAGAATCTGGCAATGTCGCGGAGTTGGAAGGCTTCATCGGGCGTACTATCCGTTTTCAAGTAGAAACTCAGTACTCTCAGGAACAATACGACGTGGTACTGCTCTGAAGTATCTGAGCACTTATACGCATGACAGGGGAGTTGATCGCAGCTCCCTCGACCATCACTGAAGGGGCCACCTGACATGGAGCGTCTGACACGCTTTTTTGCCGCGCTGACCCGCTGGGGATTAGGTCTGTGCGCATTGGTTCTTGTACTCACGGCGCTTTATGTCAGCCTGGGTCGTGAATTGACACCACTGATTGCCGAATACCGTGCAGAGGTTCAGACCAAAGCACGTGAAGCGTTGGGCATGCCGTTGACCATTGGTAGCCTCGAAGGCAGTTGGAAAGCAATGGGCCCGGTGCTTAATGCCCACGACGTCATGGTCGGAGAGGGCAACAACGCCTTGCGTCTGGACAACGTGCAAGTGGTGCCTGATGTCTGGGGCAGCCTGCTGCATCGCGAGGTGCGACTCGCCCGAGTACAGCTGGACGGCCTGCAACTGAGCTTGCGTCAGGATCAGAGCGGGCATTGGTCGTTTGAAGGGCTACCCGTGCAAGACGATCAGCCTTTGGACCCCGAGCAATTGCTCAATCAACTGCAACGGGTGGCGCGGGTTTCGATACTCGACAGCCAAGTGACTCTCGAGCCCTTTGAGCAAGCACCGTTGACCCTCACCTATGTTGGGCTGACGCTGGATGTGGGTGCTTCTGACCAACGCCTTGATGCGCGCTTGACGCTCCCCGATGGTCAGCCCATGGCGCTTAGCCTCAAGACGCAAATCCAAGCCAGCCGCTGGCGCGAGGGCGCGGCCCAAGCCTATCTGAGCGTGCCTCAAAGTGACTGGGCAAAATGGCTACCGGTCAGCCTGATTCAACCGTGGAAAGTCTCTGAATTAAAAGCTGGCGGTGAGTTCTGGTTTAACTGGGGCAACGGCACGGTGCAGAGCGCGGTTGCACGCTTGAATGCACCTAAGCTGAGCGGTGCCTATGCGGATCGCAAGCCCGAGAGTCTCGACAACTTGGCCCTGCATGCTTGGTTAGAGCATGACAAACAGGGTTTGAAGGTCGTTCTCGATTCATTGGCGATGAATATTGGTGAAAAGCGCTGGGAATCGCGGATGCAGTTGCAACAGTTTGCTGCGAGTGACAATGAGCTGGAGCGTTGGCACCTTCAAGCCGATCACTTGGATCTGACGCCGCTCACGGCGTTAATGGATTCGCTGGCGCCCGTGCCAGAAGCCGTTGCCAAAGTCATTGATGAACTGAACGTCACCGGAACATTGCGCAATGTATTGGCCGACTACCGGCCAGAGGCTACAGACGATGAAAAACTTAGCTTTGCCGCCAACTTGCAGCAAGTGGGCTTCAATGCCACCCACGGGGCACCGGCTGCGCGCAACGTCAGTGGGTTAATCAGCGGCGATTTGGGCAAAGGTGAGCTGCGTCTCGACAGCAAAGACTTTGTGCTCCACCTTGACCCGATTTTCGACAAGCCTTGGCAGTACCTACAAGCCAATGCTTTGCTCAAATGGACGCTGGATAAAAACAGCTTCACCTTGGTAGCCCCTTACATCAAAGTGCTGGGCGAAGAGGGCAAGATCGCGGCTGACTTTTTGATCCGCATCCATATGGATCACTCCGAAGAAGACTACATGGACCTGCGAGTCGGTCTGACCGATGGCGATGGTCGATTCACCTCCAAGTACCTGCCAGAAGTGTTGAGCCCATCGCTGTCCGAATGGTTAAACACGGCGATTATCAAGGGCTCGGTTGAAGAGGGGTTCTTTCAGTATCAGGGCTCGCTCAGCCACGACGCTGTGGATGCGGCGCGCAGTGTCAGCTTGTTTTTCAAGGTTCACGGCGTCGAGTTGGCATTTCAGCCCGGTTGGCCGCATGTTCGAGACGTGTCCGGTGACGTCTTTATTGAAGACAGCGGTGTTCGGATCATGGCCAGCAAAGGTAAGTTACTCGATACCCAGGTACGTAATGTCGCGGTCAATATTCCTCACGTAAACCCCAGCAAAGTCACCCATCTGTTTTTGGACGGTGACTTCGACGGTAAATTGGCTGATGGCCTGAGGATTCTTCAAGAAGCGCCGCTTGGCACCGAATCGACCTTTGCCGGATGGCAAGGCGAGGGCTCGCTCAAGGGGCGGGTGGATCTGGATATTCCGCTGGAAGAAGGCCATGAACCCAAGATTGTGGTGGATTTCAACACCGACAAAGCCCGTCTAAAAATCAGTGACCCAGAGCTTGAACTGACCCAGCTCAAAGGTGACTTTCGCTTTGACAGCGCCAAAGGGTTGAGCGGCAAAAATATCAGTGGGCGGGCATTCGATCAGCCGATCAAGGCGCAAATTTATGCTGAGGGTAAGTCTGGCAAGCTGACGACCCGCGTGGTGGCAAGCGGTCAGGTCGGGGTTAAAAAACTGACTGACTGGCTCAATTTTAATCAGCCGATACCCGTGTCCGGCATGCTGCCTTATCAGTTGCAACTGACCTTGGATGATGCCGATAGCCAGTTGCGCGTCAGCTCCAGCCTCAAAGGAGCCACTATCGACTTACCGGCTCCGTTTGGCCTGGGCGCCGGTGAAACGCGCGACACGATCTTTCGCATGACCCTGCAAGGCGCCGAACGCCGCTATTGGTTTGACTATGGCAATTTGGCGAACCTGACCTTTGCAGCGCCCAACGGTAAGTTTGAAGACGGGCGTGGCGAGTTATTTTTAGGCTATGGCGCCCCGGTGCTGCCGGCGACCAAAGGCTTGCGCATTCGCGGTGTGCTGTCAGAGCTGGACGTTGCTCCTTGGCAAGCATTGGTTGAGCGCTATGCGGGTAAGGATCCGGGTGGCAATGCCAAACAACTGCTCAGCAGCGCCGACTTTAAGATCAATAAGCTCATTGCCCTCGGCACTCAGCTTGATCAGGTGCGCCTGCAATTGCAGCGCGGTGCAGCGGCCTGGAACTTACAGATCACCAGTCAACAGGCGACAGGCGCTGTGACGTTACCGGATGCCAAAAACGCACCGATCAAAGTGACGATGCAAACCATTCGCCTACCGGCCCCCGATCCCAAGTCGGTCACGGACCTCAATGCGCCGGACCCACTGGCCTCGGTCGATCCACGGCAGATTCCAGCGCTGGACATCATGATCCGCCAGCTCTATCAGGGCGCGGATCTGTTAGGGGCTTGGTCGCTCAACATCAGGCCGACCACGCGCGGGGTTAATCTCAATAACTTGAGCTTGGGCCTAAAAGGTTTGTTGCTTGAAGGTTCGGGCGGGTGGGAAGGGCGCGCCGGTGCCAGCAATAGTTGGTACAAAGGCCGGATTGGCGGTGGCGATCTGGCTGGCGTGCTAAAGGCTTGGGGGTTTGCGCCGAGTGTGACCAGTGAAAAATTCAAAGTTGAGATTGACGGCCGCTGGCCGGGTTCACCGGCTTGGATCGGCCTTAACCGCTTCTCCGGAACCCTCGACGCGACATTGAATAAAGGTCGGTTTGTTGAAGTCGATGGCAGCACACAGGTTGTACGCATTTTTGGTCTGTTGAATTTCAACGCTATTGGTCGGCGTCTGCGTCTGGATTTCTCAGACCTGTTCGGTAAAGGTTTGAGCTACGACCGGGTCAAGGGCTTCCTGGTTGCCGACAATGGGGTGTATCGCACTACCTCGCCGATTCTCATGACTGGGCCGTCGACTAACTTGGAACTCAATGGCACCTTGAATATGGTGTCTGATCAAGTTGACGCCAAAATGTTGGTGACGCTGCCTGTGACCAATAACTTACCGTTGGCGGCTTTGCTGGTCGGCGGGCCAGCGGCAGGCGGCGCCATGTTCCTGCTCAATAAATTGATCGGTGATAAGGTGTCGCGTTTTGCCAGTGTGCAATACAGCATTCAAGGCCCTTGGAACGACCCGAAAATCACCTTTGATAAGCCGTTTTAGAACACGAGGTGTAGCATGACCGTTGCGACAGCCCAAGGTTTTGGTCAAATGTCTAACTGGAGTGCCTGATGTCGTTTGCAGTGATTCAAATGGTCAGCCAGAGCGACGTGCTGGCTAACCTGGCTCAGGCCCGGCGACTGCTCGAAGACGCGGCAGAGCGTGGCGCACAGCTTGCGGTCTTGCCTGAAAATTTTGCGGCCATGGGCCGACGCGATATCGCACAAGTGGGTCGTGCCGAGGCATTGGGTGAGGGGCCAATCCTGCCATGGTTGAAACAGGCCGCTCGCGACCTCAAGTTATGGATAGTGGCTGGAACATTACCGCTGCCGCCTGCCGGCCAGCCTGACGCCAAGGTGAATGCCTGTTCTTTATTGATCAACGCCGACGGCGAGCAGGTCGCACGCTACGACAAGCTGCATTTGTTTGATGTGGATGTGTCTGACACCCGTGGGCGTTACCGTGAGTCAGATGACTACGCGCCAGGTGAGCGGGTGGTGGTGGCCGATACGCCGGTTGGCAAGTTGGGTCTGAGCGTGTGCTATGACCTGCGTTTTCCGGAGTTGTACAGTGAGTTGCGGGCTGCTGGGGCTGAGTTAATCACCGCGCCTTCGGCGTTTACCGCGGTCACCGGCGCCGCGCACTGGGACATTTTGATTCGCGCACGTGCCATTGAAACCCAGTGTTACGTACTGGCTGCAGCACAAGGAGGCGTTCATCCAGGGCCGCGTGAAACCTATGGGCATGCGGCAATTATCGACCCGTGGGGCCGAGTGTTGGCAGAGCAGGTGCAAGGCGAGGCTGTGTTGCTGGCCGAGCGCGATGTTAATGAACAAGCCGCCATCAGGGCGAGCATGCCGGTCGTGAATCATCGGCGGTTTTTTTCGCAGGGCGCGCAGCGATTTGCAACGCAGGACTAATTTTCAGGTCCGTGGATTCAGCCTTTAAAGGGGCTGAAGCAGGGGCCAAGACGGAGTGAATATGAGCGAGTTGTTGACCTCAGTCAGCGAACACCTGTTGGCACCCGGCGGTGTCACCATCGAGAGCCTACAAGACGTATTGGGTGACTTGGCCGGGCCGGGCATTGATGCTGCCGATTTGTACTTTCAAGGCCAGATTTCAGAGTCATGGGCACTTGAAGACGGCATCGTCAAAGAGGGCAGCTTCAATCTCGATCAGGGGGTTGGTGTGCGTGCCCAGTCAGGCGAAAAAACCGGTTTTGCCTACAGTAACGCCATCACTTTGGAAGCTTTGGGGCTTGCGGCGCGAGCGGCTCGTTCTATCTCGCGGGCCGGGCAAAACGGCACCGTGCAAGCGTTCACCACACAAGATGTCGCTCAACTGTACGGCCCGGAAAACCCGCTGGAAGTGATCAGCCGGGCTGAGAAAGTCGAGTTACTCAAGCGTATTGATGCGGCTACCCGTGCGCTCGATCCACGTATTCAACAAGTGACCGTGAGTATGGCTGGGGTGTGGGAGCGCGTTCTTGTGGCCTCCACCGACGGCGGGCTGGCAGCTGACGTGCGACCACTGGTGCGTTTTAACGTTAGCGTCATCGTTGAGCAAAATGGTCGTCGCGAGCGTGGAGGTCATGGCGGTGGTGGGCGTACGGACTACCGTTATTTCCTGGCCGATGACCGCGCCATGGGCTATGCCCGTGAGGCGTTGCGCCAAGCGTTGGTCAACTTGGAGGCCGTGCCGGCGCCTGCGGGCACAATGCCGGTAGTTCTAGGTTCGGGCTGGTCCGGCGTGTTGCTCCATGAGGCGGTTGGGCATGGTCTGGAAGGTGACTTCAACCGTAAGGGCAGTTCGGCCTACAGCGGTCGCATGGGTGAAAAAGTTGCGTCCTCACTGTGCACCATCGTTGACGATGGCACCTTGGCCGGTCGTCGTGGTTCGCTAAGCGTGGATGACGAAGGAACCCCGACCGAGTGCACTACGCTGATTGAAAATGGCGTGCTCAAAGGCTACATGCAAGACAAGCTCAATGCTCGCCTGATGGGCGTTGCGCGCACGGGTAACGGCCGTCGCGAATCTTATGCTCACCTGCCTATGCCGCGCATGACCAACACTTACATGCTGGGCGGTGAAAGTGATCCGGCTGAAATCATTGCGTCGGTGAAAAAAGGCATTTATTGCGCCAACTTGGGCGGTGGTCAGGTTGATATCACCAGCGGCAAGTTTGTGTTCTCCACGAGCGAGGCTTACCTGATCGAAGACGGCAAAATCACTCGTCCAGTCAAAGGCGCGACCCTGATTGGCAACGGGCCGGAAGCGATGAGCAAGGTGTCGATGGTGGGTAACGACCTGTCACTGGACAGCGGCGTCGGAACCTGTGGCAAAGATGGGCAGTCGGTGCCGGTGGGCGTTGGCCAGCCAACCCTGAAGATTGATGCAATCACGGTAGGCGGAACGGGCGGCTAAAGAGGGCTGGGCGGGTTGCATAGCAACCCACCCCTGTACGAGATTTAACGCAAGCCGCGTTGAGTCTCGTCCAAACCTCGGATGTACTTGAACAGTTTGCGGCTGGAAGCCGGCGCTTTGTTGTGAGCCAATTCGTGTTTGGCCTGACGGATGATCGAACGCATTTGCTGGCGATCAGCCTCAGGGAACTCGGCAACAAACTTTTCCAGTACTTCATCGTCGCCTTCGAGGAGGCGATCACGCCAGCGCTCCAAGTTATGGAAACGCTCGTTGTATTGGCGAGAAGAGGCATCGACTTGATCAATCAAAGCAAGAATTTCGTCAAGCGGTTGATCGCGCATCAATTTGCCGATGAACATCAAATGGCGCTTACGCGCAATATGAGCCGTGTGTTTTGGAGCATCAGCCAGAGCCTTTCGCATTGCGTCAGTCAATGGCATTTTGTTGAGCAAATCAGGCTTGAGCGTTGTAAGGCGCTCGCCCAGATCAACCAGAGCATGCAGCTCTTTCTTGACCTGTGTTTTGCTTTTTTCGCCGTCGAAGGCGTCGTCGTAAGAATCAACCATGGTGGCAGTCCGCAAAGAAACGCCGCCATGATAACCAGTCGGGGGCCGCTTGTCCGGCCTGGTCGCTCGGCGGCCCTACCGAAAACAGAATTTGAGTGGAGAAAACCATGAGTGCAGTACAAAGCGTCGGCCCGCAGGCCCTGCCGGCACTGCAAGAGCAGGTCGAGCACATCATCGCCGAAGCCAAGCGCCAAGGCGCTAGCGCCTGCGAAGTCGCCGTCTCGTTGGAGCAGGGCCTATCGACCTCTGTACGTCAGCGCGAAGTTGAAACAGTTGAGTTCAATCGCGATCAGGGTTTTGGTATCACGCTCTATGTGGGGCAGCGCAAAGGTTCGGCCAGCACCTCAGCCAGCGGCCCGGATGCAATCCGCGAAACCGTCGCCGCAGCCTTGGCGATTGCCAAGCACACGTCCGAAGACGAAAGCTCAGGCTTGGCTGATGCCAGCCTCATGGCCCGTGATCTAAAAGACTTTGATGTGTACCACGCGTGGGACATCACTCCGGAGCAAGCCATCGAAAAAGCCTTGGCCTGTGAGGTCGCTGCTTTTGAGGCTGACAGCCGCATCAAAAACGCCGATGGCACCACGCTCAGCACTCATCAGGGGTGCCGCGTTTACGGCAACAGCAACGGCTTTATCGGCGGTTCGGCGTCTACCCGTCACAGCCTCAGTTGCGTAATGATCGCCGAAGGCGATGGCCAAATGCAGCGCGACTACTGGTATGACGTTAATTGTCAGGGCGAGTTGCTGATGGACGCCGCCAGCATTGGTAAGCGCGCCGCAGAACGCGCGGCTCGCCGTCTGGGTTCGCGCCCGGTGCCGACTTGCGAAGTGCCGGTATTGTTCTCGGCTGAACTGGCCGGTGGTTTGTTCGGCAGCTTTTTAGGCGCGATATCGGGCGGTAACCTATACCGCAAATCGTCGTTCTTGCTGGATGCCTTGGGCCAGCAGATCTTCCCTGAGTGGCTGACCTTGGACGAGCGTCCGCATCTAGTTCGTGCGATGGGCAGTTCTTCATTCGATAACGACGGTCTGGCCACATACGCTAAACCCTTTATCAAAGATGGCGAGTTGGTGTCCTACATCCTCAGCACCTACTCGGGTCGCAAACTGGGCCTGCCAAGCACCGCTAACGCGGGCGGCGTGCACAATCTGTTCGTAACCCATGGTGATGAAGATCAAGCGGCCTTAATCCGCCGCATGGGCCGTGGCTTATTAGTCACTGAGCTTATGGGCAGCGGCCTGAACATGGTCACCGGCGACTACTCTCGTGGCGCGGCGGGTTTCTGGGTGGAAAACGGTGAGATCCAGTTCCCGGTTCAAGAAGTGACCATTGCTGGCAACATGCGTGACATGTTTAAACAAATCGTTGCCGTGGGTAATGACCTCGAACTGCGCAGTAACATCCGCACCGGCTCGGTGCTAATCGAGCGAATGACGGTCGCGGGCAGCTAAAGCTTTTTAGCGGTATCTGAGGCGCATGATCTGAAAGGGTGATGCGCCTTTTTTGTGCCTGTAAAACGTCATTTTGCGAAGGCAGCGATCTTTTGATCTTCAAAGATCGCTGCCTTCAGCAGATCGTCAGCGATTCACTGCTTGTTTTGATAATCAATATCGCTTAATAATGAATCTCATTATCGAGCGAGCCTAGGTCATGAGTTCAGCCTTGCATGAAGGCCCCTTTCTGGAAAGCTGGCGCTGGATGAGTCGTCAGATCCGTTGCGGGCTAGCGCCAGACGAGCCGCGTCTAATTGAGCATTATTTGGCCGAAGGCCGATATCTGGCGGGTTGTACGCCAACCCCTGCGTGGATAATTTCTGCCACCTCGTTCCGACTGCTGCTGGACACCGCTAGCGACACGGCCCTGCCTTGGCACTGGCGCAATCTGTGTCTTGACCATGCGTGGCGCCCGCTGCGCGATATGGAAACTCAAGCCCTGTGTCAGTGCCGCCTCAAGCGCTGGCAAAGCTTTGCCTGGCAATTGGCGACCTGCGAACTCGAGCCCTCAATTTCTTTAACAGAACTGCTGCAAGGATTTCCTGATGAGTAATACGCGTATCGAACGTGACAGCATGGGTGAATTGCACGTACC
Organism: Pseudomonas endophytica; assembly: GCF_001411475.1. Lineage (GTDB taxonomy): Bacteria > Pseudomonadota > Gammaproteobacteria > Pseudomonadales > Pseudomonadaceae > Aquipseudomonas > Aquipseudomonas endophytica. Next base: position 21,592 of record NZ_LLWH01000176.1, read on the forward strand.
TGAAACCGCGTTGTATGGCGCGCAAACTCAGCGTGCGGTGGATAACTTTCCGATCAGTCACCAACGTATGCCCGCGCAATTCATTCGCGCACTGATTCTGGCCAAGGCCGCCGCGGCCAAGGCGAACGTTGAGCTCAAGCAAATTAGCCAAGCGCAGGGCGATGCGATTGTCGAGGCGACGCAAATTTTACTGGCGGGCGACTTTATGGAGCACTTTCCGGTGGATATTTTCCAGACCGGTTCGGGCACCAGCTCCAACATGAACGCCAACGAAGTGATCGCCACCTTGGCCACTCAAGTATTGGGCGAAGCCGTTAACCCCAACGATCATGTCAACTGCGGGCAAAGCAGTAACGACATCATTCCAACCACCATCCATGTCAGCGCCGCTTTGGGCCTGCACGAAGAGTTGTTGCCTGCGCTTGAGCATTTGGTTCAGGTGATTGAGCGCAAAGCCGAGCAGGTGCATGTCTATGTGAAAACCGGTCGTACGCACCTAATGGACGCTATGCCGGTGCGCATGAGTCAGGTGCTCAATGGATGGGCGCAACAGCTCAAGGCCAATATTGAGCATCTGCACACTCTGCAACCGGCCTTGCAATCCTTAGCTCAAGGCGGCACAGCAGTGGGCACGGGGATTAACGCCCACCCGCAGTTTGCCGGGTTGTTCAGTCAACAACTCAGTGAGCTGACCCATGTGCACTTCACGCCGGGCAAAGACCTGTTTGCATTGATCGGCTCGCAAGACACGGCGGTCAGCGTTTCGGGTCAGCTCAAAGCCACAGCGGTGTCGTTGATGAAAATCGCCAATGACCTGCGCTGGATGAACTCCGGCCCGCTTGCAGGTTTGGGTGAGATTGAACTGCAAGGCTTGCAGCCTGGCTCATCAATTATGCCGGGCAAGGTCAACCCAGTGATCCCGGAAGCCACAGCCATGGTCGCGGCTCAGGTTATCGGCAATGACACCGTGATCACCGTCGCCGGTCAATCAGGCAACTTCGAACTGAACGTGATGCTGCCAGTCATTGCACACAACCTGTTAAGCAGTATCGAGCTATTGGCCAATGCCAGCCGCCTGCTGGCAGACAAGGCGATTGCCACCTTCAAGGTTAATGAAGCCAAGCTCAAGGAAGCGTTGGCGCGTAATCCGATTCTGGTGACAGCCCTCAATCCAATCATCGGCTATCAAAAAGCCGCTGAAATTGCCAAGACCGCTTACCAGCAGGGCCGCCCGGTGATTGACGTGGCCCTTGAATACACTGATTTGCCGCGCAGCCAGCTTGAGGTCTTGCTCGACCCCGAGAAACTGACCGCAGGCGGCGTTTAATCGCACGGGAGGTTCACATGGAGCACTGGAAACGCACGATCGAAAGAGCCAACAGCTGTTTCGCTGAAGGCGAGTTGGTCGATGCCCGAGAACATTACTTGCAGGCACTGGCACTGGCGCAAGTGTTGTTTGAGCGCTGGAATAATGCTGACGAAGCAGTGGCGGCCTGTGTTGTCTCCCACCACAACCTTGCAGATCTGCATCTGCGCCTTAATCAGCCCGAGGAGAGCGTTGAGTACCTCTGCGCGATTCATCAGCGGTTGCTGCAAACCATGCAGAACCCGCGTCTGACGCCTGCTTTGCGTGAAGCGGCGCTGCGTCAGAGCAGCAAAACCTACGTTGAGCTTTTGAACTTCATCAGCGAGCACGGTGAATACCCGCGCTCAGACTTATTGCTCAAAAGCACTGTGGCTCAGTCCAGCCACGCGCTTTCAACTGGCAACGGCCACTACTCAGGAGCACATTGATATGACTTACACCCTACCTGCCTTGCCTTATGCCTACGACGCGCTTGAGCCTCACATCGACGCGCAAACCATGGAAATTCACTACACCAAGCACCATCAGACCTACATCAACAACCTTAACGCTGCCGTCGACGGTACGGAGTGGGCGCAATGGCCGGTTGAGAAACTGGTCGCCAGTGTTCATCAACTGCCTGAAAAACTTCGTGCTGTGGTGATCAACCAAGGCGGTGGGCATGCCAATCACTCTCTGTTCTGGGAAGTCATGAGCCCCCAAGGAGGAGGTAAACCTGAAGGCGCACTGGCCAAGGCTATTGAAGAACAGTTGGGTGGTTTAGACACCTTCAAGGAAAACTTTACCAAGGCGGCTCTGACCCGTTTTGGTAGCGGCTGGGCTTGGCTAAGTGTGACCCCGGATAAAAAATTGGTGATCGAAAGCAGCGGTAATCAGGACAGCCCGTTGATGGGCGGCAATACCCCGATTCTCGGTCTGGACGTTTGGGAACACGCCTATTACTTGCGTTATCAGAACCGGCGCCCGGAATACATCAATGCGTTTTACAACGTTATTAATTGGCCTGAAGTTGAACGACGCTATCAAGCGGCGATTGCCTAAGCCGACTGAGAAGGATTCAGGCAGATTATGCGCACGCAAATATTAGCGGTGGGTGGCGTGCGGATGTTCCGTTATGCGCTGGGCACGCTCTTGCTGTTGGCGGGCACGGCCTTGCTAGTGGCCAAAGGATTGGTCTGGTTGGATCTTGAGCCGAGATTGTTGCGGGCCTTACAAGGCGGTGCGCTCTGCGCGCTGGGCACCGCCTTGGGCGCTGTGCCGGTGTTGGTTATTCGCAAAATGCCAGTAGCGGTTAGCGACACCCTGCTGGGCTTTGGGGCCGGAGTCATGTTGGCGGCAACAGCCTTCTCGTTGATCGTGCCGGGTATTAGTGCAGCCCAAGATCTTGGGCTTTCGCCTTGGGCTTCGAGCGGCTTGGTCAGCGCAGGTATATTGCTGGGTGCTTTTTTCTTGTTCTTGGTCGACCTGAAGGTTTCAGGCGCAGGGCCAGAAATTATCATCAGTCGCCCCGGTGAGCCTGTGATTCCGCCGCGTATCTGGTTGTTTGTAATTGCCATCATCGCGCACAACATTCCGGAGGGTATGGCGGTCGGGGTGTCAGCAGGCGGCGGTATGTCAGACGCCGACAGCTTGGCGATGGGGATTGCCTTGCAGGACGTACCAGAAGGGCTGGTGATCGCATTGGTCTTGGCGGGCGCAGGTATGTCGCGGGTCAAGGCGTTTTTGATTGGCGCAGCATCCGGCTTGGTTGAGCCTGTTTTTGCGTTGCTTTGTGCTTGGCTGGTTAATTTGGCAGAGGTGTTGTTGCCATTTGGGCTGGCGTTGGCGGCGGGGGCGATGCTACTGGTCGTGACCCAAGAAGTGATCCCCGAATCGCGGCGCAATGGCCACGAAAAGCTGGCAAGCCTGGGGTTGTGTATCGGTTTTTGTCTGATGATGGTGATGGATACTGCGCTGGGATAACGCAATTCTGTAGCGAGCTTTTAACGATCAAAAGATCGCAGCCTGCGGCAGCTCCTACCTAAAGCAGAAGATCTCAAAGATGAGCTGTAGGAACGAGCTTGCTCGCGATCTTTTGTTTTTAGCGATTAAAAGACCGCAGCCTGCGGTAGCTCTTACGTAAAGCAGGTTGCGCGATGGCGCGACGTCTTGCTGACTGGAGATCTCTTACGCTTATGCAGAGGTACTCTTCACTCACCCTCATCGAAGTAATTTTTGATGAGGGTGACCAGAGCGTCTAACGCTTCTTGCTCCTGTTCACCTTCGGTCTTCAAATAAATCGTGGTGCCTTTGCCAGCGGCGAGCATCATCATGGCCATGATGCTCTTGCCGTCGACCATGGATTCAGGTGTTCGGCCCGCTCTAATTTGACAAGGGAATTTCCCCGCAACACCGACGAACTTTGCGGATGCCCGGGCGTGTAAGCCCAGCTTGTTGATAATTTCGATTTCCAGAGCAGGCATCGCAGGGAGGGTCCTTTCAAGTCAGGTCGCGGTGGCGAACCTGGACGTTCTTAAGAGTTTCGTGCAGGCATTTACCAAGGCGTTCGGTTAGATAAACCGAGCGGTGATGCCCGCCTGTGCAGCCGATAGCAATAGTGACGTAGGCGCGATTACTGGCGGCAAAGCGGGGCAACCATTTAAGCAGGTAGCTGGAGATGTCTTGGAACATCTCTTCGACATCCGGCTGTGCTGCTAGGTAATCTGCCACCGGTTGATCCAGACCTGATTGCTCGCGCAGTTCAGGTTTCCAATACGGATTGGGCAGACAACGCACGTCAAATACCAAGTCGGCATCCACCGGCATTCCGCGCTTGAAGCCAAACGACTCAATCAAAAACGCAGTGCCTGGCTCAGGCTTATTGAGCAGGCGCAATTTGATCGCGTCGCGCAACTGATAGAGGTTGAGGTTGGTGGTGTTGATTGTCAGGTCGGCGAGGTCGGCAATTGGCCCCAGCAAGTGTGTTTCATCACGAATGGCTTCTGCCAGCGAGCGGCTTTCACTGCTCAGAGGGTGCCGACGACGTGTTTCTGAGAAGCGCTTAAGCAAGGTTTCTTCGTCGGCGTCCAGATACAGAACATCGCAATGGATATGCCGATTGCGCACTTCTTCAAGCAGCTGTGGAAAGCGTGATAAGTGGCTTGGCAGGTTGCGCGCATCAATAGAGACGGCGACCAGCGGTTGTGACAATTCGGTGTGGATCAGTGCGCGTTCTGCCAGCTCAGGTAGCAAGCCAGCAGGCAAGTTGTCGATGCAATAAAAACCGTTGTCTTCAAGAACCGCAAGGGCTGTGCTTTTTCCGGACCCGGAGCGTCCGCTGACAATAACTAAACGCATGATTAGTGACCGTTCTGTACGTCCAGAACAACCTGATACAACGCTTCGTTGCTGGGTGCGCTGCGCAATTTCTCACGCACGTCTTTACGATCGAGCATGCTGGCGATCTGCCGAAGCAGTTCTAGGTGCGCATCGGTAGCCTCTTGAGGCACCAGCAAAACGAACAAAAGGTCGACCGGTGCGCCATCAATGGCGTCGAAATCTATGGGGGCGTCGAGGTGCAATAAGGCGCTGACGGGCGACTCGCAGCCTGCTAGACGGCAATGAGGTATTGCAATGCCGTTACCAAAACCGGTTGAACCGAGTTTTTCACGGGCGATCAGCGCTTCAAAAACTTTTTGCTTGTCAAGATCAGGTACTTCGCGGCTGATCAGCTCGGCAATGTTTTCGAGTGCACGTTTTTTACTGCCACCCGGCGCGTTCACCAAGGAACGGCCGGGGGTCAGGATATTTTCAAGTCGAATCATGGTGATGGATTATTAACGACCCGTTGCGCCTTGGAGTAGGCTTTGAGTCTTTTCCTTATGCTTTTTCAGTTGGCGATCGAGCTTGTCAGCGAGTAGGTCGATAGCGGCATACATGTCTTCATGCTCTGCATTGGCAACCACTTCTCCGCCCGGAATATAGAGAGTGGCTTCGATTTTCTGTTTGTCTTTTTCAACCTTTAAAATCACTTGGCCATTGGTGATTTTGTCGAAGTGACGCTCCAACCGGTCGAGTTTTTCGCCGATGTAAGCGCGCAGCGGTTCGGTGACTTCCAGATGTTGTCCACTGATGTTGACTTGCATGCAGTTTCTCCTTCTGTTGCCATTGCATAGAGAGACAGGCCGAAGGGCCTGCCACTGAAACGCTGTGACCCGCTTTTACATCAAACGTTTACGTTCGCTCGAAGGCGCAATCCCAAGGGATTCGCGGTACTTGGCGACTGTGCGACGGGCCACCTGAATGCCTTGTGCCTCCAGTAAACCAGCGATCTTGCTGTCACTCAACGGCTTTTTCTGATTTTCAGCTGCGACCAGTTTTTTGATGATCGCGCGGATGGCGGTAGACGAGCATTCACCGCCTTCCGAGGTGCTGACGTGGCTGGAGAAAAAGTACTTCAATTCATAAATACCGCGTGGGGTATGCATGAATTTTTGCGTAGTCACTCGCGAGATCGTTGATTCATGCATGCCGACGGCTTCTGCGATGTCGTGCAGTACCAGTGGTTTCATGGCCTCATCACCATATTCCAGAAAACCACGCTGATGTTCGACGATTTGGGTCGCCACTTTCATCAGGGTTTCATTGCGGCTCTGTAGGCTTTTGATGAACCAGCGAGCTTCTTGCAACTGGTTGCGCATGAAAGTGTTATCGGCGCTCGTGTCTGCTCGGCGCACGAATCCGGCATATTGCGGGTTGACCCGCAGGCGCGGAACAGATTCTTGGTTGAGTTCGACCAGCCAGCGGTCGTTGTCTTTGCGCACGATCACATCAGGAACGACGTATTCCGCTTCACTGGACTCAATTTGCGAGCCCGGACGCGGGTTTAGGCTTTGCACCAGTTCGATGACTTGGCGCAACTCGTCTTCTTTGAGCTTCATGCGGCGCATCAGTTGGCTGTAGTCGCGAGCGCCCAGTAAGTCGATGTAGTCGGTGACTAAGCGCTTGGCTTCATTGAGCCAAGGAGTTTTGGCGGGCAGTTGGCGCAATTGCAGCAAGAGGCACTCGCCGAGGTTGCGAGCGCCGATGCCAGCCGGTTCGAACTGTTGAATGCGGTGTAAAACAGCTTCAATCTCGTCGAGCTCGATATCGAGTTCCGGGTCGAAAGCCTCCAAGATCTCTTCGAGTGTTTCGTCGAGATAGCCTTGGTTGTTGATGCAGTCGATGAGTGTTACCGCGATCAGACGATCAGTGTCAGACATCGGCGCCAAGTTCAACTGCCACAACAGATGGCTTTGTAGGCTTTCACCGGCGGAGGTGCGGGTGGTGAAGTCCCACTCGTCATCGTCGCTGCTGGGCAAGCTGCTGGCGCTGGTCTGGTATATATCCTCCCAGGCCGTGTCGACGGGCAACTCGTTGGGGATACGTTCGTTCCAATCGCCTTCATCCAAGTTGTCCACGGTTGGCGCGGAATCTTGCTGGTAGGAGGGCTCTTGAACATCGCTGTTGGGTTTTTGCTCGATGTTGTCGGCTAAGGGGTCCGAGTTATCGAAGTCGTCGCCCTCTTCCTGGCGCTCGAGCATCGGGTTGGACTCCAGAGCCTCCTGGATTTCCTGTTGCAGGTCCAGGGTCGACAGTTGGAGCAGGCGGATGGCTTGTTGCAGCTGAGGCGTCATTGTCAGCTGCTGGCCCATTCTCAAGACTAGCGATGGTTTCATGGCAGGGGCTTAACACCTTATTCGCCGGCGCGCATGGCGCCATCCACTACAGGGCGCGTGAGCGCCAAACATAAGCAAATTATATGCCTGAAAGCGATGCGTTTGCCTAGAGCGCTGTGGTAATAAAAATGTAGTTAGCGACAACTACAGAGGACGAGCTTGCGTCGTAACCTCTTGGAGATCAAGAGATTACTAAACAAGCCTGTTTCTGCAAGGCTCACGTGACAGCTATTGTTACAGGCGGAACTCGTGGCCTAGGTAGACTTCACGCACCAACTCATTGGCAAGGATTGTTTCAGCATCACCCTCAGCGATCAGTTGGCCGTCGTTGACGATGTAAGCCGTTTCGCAAATATCGAGTGTCTCACGGACGTTGTGGTCAGTGATCAGCACGCCAATGCCCTTAGCCTTGAGGTGATGAATAATTTGCTTGATGTCACCTACGGAAATAGGGTCGACACCCGCAAAGGGTTCATCGAGCAGGATGAACTTAGGGTTGGTCGCCAATGCGCGCGCAATTTCTACCCGGCGCCGCTCACCACCCGACAGGCTCATGCCGAGGTTGTCGCGGATGTGGTTGATGTGGAACTCCTGTAGCAGACCTTCCAGCTCTTTGCGGCGGCCTGCCTTATCGAGTTCTTTGCGCGTTTCGAGAATCGCCATGATGTTATCGGCGACCGAAAGCTTGCGGAAAATCGAAGCCTCTTGCGGCAGGTAGCCAATACCAGCACGGGCGCGGCCGTGCATGGGTTGGTGGCTGACGTCCAGGTCGTCGATCAGTACGCGGCCCTGATCGGCTTGTACCAGACCTACGATCATGTAGAAACAGGTGGTTTTGCCTGCGCCGTTGGGGCCGAGCAAGCCTACGATTTGCCCGCTGTCGATCGACAGGCTCACATCCCGTACCACTTGGCGACTCTTATAGCTTTTAGCCAGATGCTGGGCTTTCAAGGTTGCCATTACTGGGCCTTCTGCTGGTCGGTTTTGCTCTTAGGCTGAATCACCATGTCAACGCGAGGACGAGGCGCGGAGACACTCGTGCCATTGGCTCGGCCAGCATTGGCGACCTGCTTCACGGTGTCGTAGACGATTTTCTCGCCTTCAGTCGTGTTGCCTTCATTGATGACTTTAGCCTTGTCGATCAGCACGATGCGGTTTTGCGGCGCATGGTATTGAATCGTCACGGCATATGCCTGAACCGGTTTTGGATCAGTCGCTTTTTGCAGTTGTTCGAAATAAGCCAGATTGCCTACCGAGGTCACCACGTCAATTTCACCTGCGGGGTTGCGGGTAATAGTGACGGTGTTACCGGTAATTTTCATCGAACCCTGGGTGATGATGACATCGCCCTTGTAAGTCGCGACGCCTTGTTTGTCATCCAGTTGAGCTTCATCGGCCTGAATGCGAATAGGCTGCTGGTTATCATTCGGCAGAGCCCAGGCGCTCGCGCTTCCCAGTGCTGCGCTCAGGCTGAGCAATAAAGGGAGGGTTTTAACGAGACTCATACTGTCCTCTTACGTTGGACAGCAGGTCCATCCTGCCGTCTTTCAAATATGCTTTCATTCCCTTGCCAGTTGTCACACCACCGGCGGCGTCGATTCTAACGTCTCGGTCGGTCTGAGCATATTGCTTCTGCGGGAATACAGTCATGCGGGTCGTGGTAATAATCGTAGTGCGGTTTTTGTCGTCTGTACGAGCCACGCGCACCGAGTCGATGAGTTCGACCTCACTTCCGTCCGGGTTGACCTCGCCGCGCTCACTTTGGACGTGCCACGGGTAAGCTGTGCCGCGATACATTTGCAGGTCAGGCTTGGTCAATAATGTGACTTCTGATGCCTTTAAATGTTCGACTTTGTCGGAAGTCATCTCATATTGCAGTTTGCCGTCTGGCAAGTACTGCAAGCTGTGAGCATTGGTTGCGTAATAGTCGATAGCGGTTTCGTCGACAGGCGCAACTGGCGAGTCGAGAAAACGCTCCGGGCTGATATTCCAGTAACCAACGGCAGCAAAAAGCGCGGCAATGACTGTGAATAACAGGATGTTACGAATCTTTTTACTCAGCATAAAACGCTCTATAGATAGGCGGCGAGGGCTGCATCGAGGCGCCCTTGAGCGCGCAAAATGAGCTCGCAAAACTCGCGGGCGGCACCTTCACCACCGCGTGCTTGTGTGGTGCCGTGGGCGTGCTCGCGAACAAATCCGGCAGCGCTGGCCACAGCCATGCCCAAACCAACTCGGCGTATGACAGGCAGGTCGGGCAGGTCATCACCCAAATAGGCAACCTGTTCATAGCTTAGGCCGAGTTGGCCGAGAAGCTCGTCCAATACTACCAATTTATCTTCGCGCCCCTGATAAAGGTGCGCGATACCTAGGTTTTTCGCACGTCGCTCGACCACAGGGGTCTTACGGCCGCTGATAATTGCAGTTTGCACGCCTGCGGCCATCAGCATCTTGATCCCTTGACCGTCAAGGGTATTGAAGGTCTTGAATTCGCTGCCGTCTTCTAAAAAGTACAGGCGACCGTCAGTCAAAACCCCGTCGACGTCAAAAATGGCGAGTTTGATTTTTTTGCCGCGTTTGAGCAGATCGCTGGTCATTACATTACTCCTGCGCGCAGCAAGTCGTGCATGTTCAGGGCACCTACGGGTTGGTCATGCTTGTCGACCACCACCAGCGCGCTGATTTTATGATCTTCCATTATTTTCAACGCTTCAGCCGCCAGCATATCTGCCTTCGCAGTTTTACCGTGGGGTGTCATAACCGAGTCGATGGTTGCATTGCGAATGTCGATTTCGCGATCTAGGGTGCGGCGCAAGTCGCCGTCAGTAAAGATCCCGGCCAGTCGACCGTCTTCTTCTAAGATGACAGTCATCCCAAGCCCTTTGCGGGTCATTTCCATCAGGGCATCTTTGAGTAAGGTGCCGCGCACGACTTTGGGCAATTCATCGCCCGAATGCATAACGTTATCGACCTTAAGCAACAGGCGACGACCCAAAGCGCCGCCTGGATGCGAGAACGCAAAGTCTTCGGCGGTAAAGCCGCGAGCTTCCAGCAAGGCTACAGCCAGAGCATCGCCCATCACCAGCGCCGCGGTGGTGGAGGAGGTCGGCGCCAAGTTCAGCGGGCAGGCTTCGTGAGCAACGTGAACGTTCAGGTTCACTTCGGCGGCTTTAGCCAACGTCGAGTTGGGGTTGCCCGTCATGCTGATCAATTTGATCCCCAAACGCTTGATCAAGGGCAGCAAGGTGACTATTTCAGCCGTTGTGCCAGAGTTGGACAGCGCGAGGATGACGTCATCACTGGTGATCATCCCCATGTCGCCATGACTGGCTTCAGCAGGATGAACAAAAAAAGCCGTGGTGCCGGTGCTAGCGAGGGTAGCGGCGATTTTATTGCCGATATGCCCCGATTTGCCCATGCCGACCACGACAACCCGGCCTTTACTTGCCAGAATCATCTCGCAAGCGCGCACAAAATCAGCGTCGATATGGGCCAGCAAGCCTTCAACGGCTTCCAGCTCAAGACGGATAGTACGATGGGCAGATTGAATCAGGTCGCTGGATTGGCTCATGTTTGAAGTCGGGTAGCCTGAGAAAAGGCGGGGATTATAGCGGTTATGCGCAATTCCCTCACGCTTGATCGTTGGGCTTTGTTGCACAAGGTTACAAGTCCGTGATGAGGCGACGGTTAATTTGTCATTAATTAGCTGTCTAGAACCTGCGTGGGCACTCCTTCGGTCTTTGGTGGTCAGTATCAGCAGTGCTATAGTTCGCGGCCAGTTCGGCCCGCTCAGAGAGTGCGAGCTTCCAAATCAGAAGCTTGGTGCCAGGGTGAGAGGCAGAAGCTGCATCGCAAGGAGTTTAGATGAGCGCCGATAACGCCTACGCGGTCGAGCTGAAGGGTGTTTCCTTCAAGCGCGGTACGCGCAGCATCTTCAATAATGTCGATATTCGAATTCCACGTGGCAAAGTCACGGGAATCATGGGCCCGTCCGGCTGCGGCAAGACTACCCTTTTAAGACTGATGGGCATGCAACTGCGGCCCAGCAGCGGCGAAGTGTGGGTCAACGGTCAGAACCTCCCGACGCTGTCGCGCAGTGATCTGTTCGATGCCCGCAAGCACATGGGCGTGTTGTTTCAGAGCGGCGCCTTGTTCACTGATCTGGACGTGTTTGAAAACGTAGCGTTCCCGCTGCGGGTTCACACTCAACTGCCTGAAGACATGATCCGCGACATCGTGCTGCTTAAATTGCAGGCAGTGGGGCTGCGGGGGGCAATCGACCTGATGCCTGATGAGCTGTCCGGCGGGATGAAGCGCCGTGTGGCCTTGGCACGCGCGATTGCTATGGATCCGCAAATCCTGATGTATGACGAGCCCTTTGTCGGTCAGGACCCTATTGCGATGGGGGTATTGGTGCGACTGATTCGTCTGCTAAACGACGCACTGGGCATCACCAGTATTGTGGTTTCTCATGACTTGGCTGAAACCGCGAGCATTTCTGACTATCTATACGTAGTCGGCGATGGTCAGGTTCTGGGGCAGGGCACGCCCGAAGAGCTGATGAATGCGGACAACCCGCGCATCCGCCAGTTTATGAATGGTGATCCAGATGGCCCCGTTCCGTTCCATTTTCCGGCGTCGGACTACCGAACCGATCTTCTGGGGAAGCGTTAATGCCCAAAAAATCAATAATTGACCGAGTCGGGTTATTCGGCAGAGCCGGGATCGACATCGTTTCGGTGCTCGGTCGCTCAACCATATTCTTGTTTCACGCACTGTTGGGCCGGGGCGGTATTGGCGGTGGGTTTGGGCTGCTGGTCAAGCAACTGCACTCTGTCGGTGTCATGTCGCTGGTCATTATCGTGGTTTCCGGCGTGTTCATTGGCATGGTCTTGGCGCTGCAAGGCTTCAGCATCTTGTCCAGTTATGGTTCTGAGCAGGCGGTAGGGCAAATGGTTGCTCTGACCCTGCTGCGAGAGCTGGGCCCGGTGGTAACCGCCTTACTGTTCGCCGGGCGCGCCGGGTCTGCACTGACCGCCGAAATCGGCAATATGAAATCTACCGAGCAACTCTCCAGCCTAGAGATGATTGGCGTTGACCCGCTCAAGTACATTATTGCTCCTCGCTTATGGGCCGGATTCATTTCCTTGCCCATACTGGCGATGATTTTCAGCGTGGTCGGGATCTGGGGTGGTTCGTGGGTGGCAGTCGACTGGCTGGGCGTCTACGACGGCTCCTACTGGGCCAACATGCAAAACAGTGTGACCTTCAGTGGTGACGTACTTAACGGGGTCATCAAAAGCATCGTATTTGCCTTTGTAGTGACCTGGATTGCTGTGTTTCAAGGTTATGACTGTGAGCCCACATCAGAGGGGATCAGCCGTGCCACTACCAAGACCGTGGTGTATGCCTCTCTGGCAGTCCTCGGGTTGGACTTTATTTTGACTGCCTTGATGTTTGGAGATTTCTGATGCAAAACCGCACCATGGAAATCGGTGTCGGCCTGTTCCTGCTGGCTGGCATCCTGGCTTTACTGTTACTTGCCCTGCGAGTCAGTGGGCTATCGCCGACTGCAAGCACGGATACCTACAAACTCTATGCCTACTTTGACAACATCGCGGGTCTGACGGTACGTGCCAAAGTCACAATGGCTGGCGTCACCATCGGTAAGGTGACGGCGATTGATCTGGACCGTGACAACTTCACGGCCCGTGTCACCCTGCAAGTGGAAAAGGATGTGAATAACCTGCCGACGGATTCGACGGCGTCTATTCTCACTGCAGGGCTGTTGGGCGAAAAGTACATCGGTATTAGCGTTGGCGGAGATGAGGCCGTGCTCAAAGATGGCGGCACCATCCATGACACTCAGTCGTCGCTGGTCCTTGAAGACCTGATCGGAAAATTCCTGATGAATACCGTTAGTAAAGAAGCCAAATAAGGAGCCTTAAGATGATTTCTCTCTTGCGCCGTGGCCTGTTGGTTATGCTGGCGGCTGCTTTGCCCTTGATGGCAAACGCAGCACCGGGTCAGTCTCCCCATGACATCGTGACCGACACAACGACTCGATTACTGGCTGACCTTGAAGCCAACAAAGAAAAGTACAAATCGAATCCGACCGAGTTTTATGAAGCTCTGAACAACATTGTAGGTCCGGTGGTGGATGTTGACGGTGTTTCCAGAAGCATCATGACCGTCAAGTATTCGCGCAACGCCACACCTGCGCAGATGCAGCGCTTCCAAGAAAACTTTAAGCGCAGCTTGATTCAGTTCTATGGCAATGCGTTGCTTGAGTTCAAAAATGAAGGCATCACGGTCGGTGACGCCAAGCAGCAATCTAATGGCGACAACGTGTCTGTACCAATGACCGTTAGAGGTGCCAACGGCGCGGTTTACCCTGTGTCCTACACCCTGACTAACGTTAAGGGCGAGTGGAAAGTACGAAATGTCATTATCAATGGCATCAACATCGGCAAGTTGTTCCGTGATCAGTTCGCCGATGCCATGCAACGTAACGGCAACAACCTAGACAAGACCATTGACGGCTGGGCAGGCGAAGTTGCCAAGGCCAAAGAAAAAACCGACGAGAAGCTGAACCAATGAGCGACGCCGCCATTACTCTGGCTGGCGAAAGCGAGCTGCGCCTGAGTGGCGTGCTCGACTATCAAACCGGCCCTCGCTTGCGCAAGGAAGGCCAAGCGTTGATCAAAAAGGCGTTGGCTAAAGCGTTGGTTGTCGATTGCTCGGCGGTTACCAAATCCAGCAGCGTCGGTTTGTCCCTGCTGCTGTGCTATATCCGTGACGCGCAAGCCCTGAACAAGCCACTGAGCATCACCGGTTTGCCCGCAGACATGCGCGAAATCGCTCATGTTTCGGGTTTGACCGAGTTGCTGGCACATCATTAATCGCCACTTCCAAAAAAGCCCCCCGTCAGAGTCCTGTTATACGGGGTTCGCAGGCGCGGGGCTTTTTTGTATGATGGCCGACCCGCGCGCGATAGGCGCCGATTGAGGTTGAGCATGCAGGCCGTAGAAGTTAAGAGCTTTCTAGAAGAAAAGCTGCCTGAAATTCAGGTAGAAGTTGAGGGCGAAGGCTGCAACTTTCAGCTGAACGTGATTAGTGACGAGCTGGCGGCCTTGAGCCCGGTCAAACGTCAACAAAGCATCTATACCCATTTGAATCCGTGGATTGCTGATGGCAGCATCCATGCGGTGACTATGAAATTCTTCAGCCGCGCGGCCTGGGCCGAGCGCACCTGAGCCCCCTTGGCGTCGAGATTGTTATGGATAAATTGATTATTACCGGCGGTGCTCGTCTTGATGGCGAAATCCGTATTTCCGGTGCGAAGAACTCTGCTTTGCCGATTCTGGCAGCGACCTTGCTGTGCAATGGCCCGGTCACGGTAGGCAACCTGCCGCATTTGCATGACATCACTACCATGATCGAGCTGTTCGGTCGCATGGGCATTGAGCCGGTGATCGACGAGAAGCTCAGCGTCGAAATCAACCCGAACACCATCAAGACCTTGGTTGCGCCGTACGAGCTGGTGAAAACCATGCGTGCGTCGATCCTAGTGCTGGGCCCGATGGTTGCACGCTTCGGTGAAGCCGAAGTTGCGCTGCCTGGCGGTTGCGCCATTGGTTCGCGTCCAGTCGACTTACACATCCGTGGCCTCGAAGCCATGGGCGCAGTGATTGACGTCGAAGGTGGCTACATCAAGGCCAAGGCGCCAGAAGGTGGCTTGCGCGGTGCTAATTTCTTCTTTGATACCGTCAGCGTAACCGGTACTGAAAACATCATGATGGCCGCAGCTCTGGCCAATGGCCGCAGCGTATTGCAGAACTCTGCGCGCGAGCCTGAAGTCGTCGACCTCGCCAACTTCCTGAACGCTATGGGCGCCAAGGTTAGCGGTGCTGGCACTGACACCATTACCATTGATGGCGTTAAAGAGCTGCACCCAGCAATTTACCGCGTCATGCCGGACCGTATCGAAACCGGAACTTACCTGGTTGCAGCGGCCGTAACCGGTGGCCGCGTAAAGGTTAAGGACACTGATCCGACCATCCTTGAAGCCGTCCTTGAGAAACTCAAGGAAGCAGGCGCCGAGATCACTACCGGTGAAGACTGGATCGAGCTGAACATGCACGGCAAACGCCCGAAGGCGGTCAACGTGCGTACGGCTCCATATCCGGCGTTCCCAACGGACATGCAAGCGCAGTTCATCTCGCTCAACGCCATTGCCGAAGGCACCGGCGCAGTGATCGAAACCATCTTCGAAAACCGCTTCATGCACGTGTACGAACTGCACCGCATGGGCGCCAAGATCCAGGTTGAAGGCAACACCGCCATCGTCACCGGCACTGAAACGCTCAAAGGCGCCCCCGTGATGGCCACCGACCTGCGCGCTTCGGCCAGCTTGGTTATTTCGGCACTGGTTGCTGAAGGCGACACCCTGATCGACCGCATCTACCACATAGACCGTGGTTACGAGTGCATCGAAGAAAAACTGCAAATGCTGGGTGCCAAAATTCGCCGCGTTCCAGGCTAGTTTTTGGTGTTTGGCATCATGGGCACAGGGATCGTGTCCAGCCGCCAGGTGACGTAAGCGCTCGCAAGCGTTACCTTACCTGGCCTTGAATCGTTCAAGTCGAGCCTGATTATCAGGCTCGATGCATGTCCGGCGCCGATTGCGTCCGGGCATAAGTACCCTGATAAGGACTTACGTTTCCCATGTTGACCATTGCACTGTCCAAGGGCCGCATCCTTGACGACACCCTGCCGCTTCTGGCTGAAGCAGGTATTGTGCCGACCGAGAATCCGGACAAAAGCCGCAAGCTAATCATTCCGACCACTCAGCCGGATGTACGCCTGCTGATCGTTCGTGCCACCGATGTGCCGACCTATGTTGAGCATGGCGCTGCCGACCTCGGTGTCGCGGGTAAAGACGTGCTGATGGAATACGGCGGTCAGGGCTTATACGAGCCTCTGGACCTTCAGATCGCCCAATGCAAACTAATGACGGCCGGTGCTGTGGGTGCCGCAGAGCCTAAAGGGCGTCTGCGCGTTGCCACCAAATTCGTCAATGTTGCTAAGCGCTATTACGCCGAGCAAGGTCGTCAGGTTGACATCATCAAGCTTTACGGCTCGATGGAACTTGCACCTCTGATTGGTCTGGCCGACAAGATCATCGATGTGGTCGATACCGGCAACACGTTGCGCGCTAATGGCCTTGAGCCACAAGACTTCATCGCCGCTATCAGCTCCCGTCTGGTGGTTAATAAAGCGTCGATGAAAATGCAGCATGCTCGCATTCAAGCGCTGATCGACACCCTGCGCAAAGCAGTGGAGTCGCGACACCGCGGCTGACTCACCTGCGCGACCCTAGATCCAACATCTTTAAGTCGCGCCCATCCATCCGTGTAATAGCCAGAAATTTCAGGTACCCACGCGGATGGCTTGGTAGTCTTGCCGTGCCTGATACTTGCAACACCTCATTCCAAGCAAACGCCCATTACCGAGGCCCTCGCTATGACCGCTCCCACTGCAATTCGCCGACTCAACGCTGCTGACCCGGACTTCGCGCAGCATCTGGATCATTTGCTGAGCTGGGAAAGTGTGTCTGATGACTCGGTTAACCAGCGTGTGCTCGACATCATTAAAGCCGTGCGCGAGCGTGGCGATGCAGCCTTGGTTGAGTTTACCCAGCGCTTTGACGGGTTGAGCGTCAACTCGATGGCCGATCTGATTCTGCCACGCGAGCGTCTGGAACTAGCCCTGACTCGTATCACCGGGCCGCAGCGCGAAGCGCTGGAAAAGGCCGCACAGCGTGTTCGTAGTTACCACGAAAAACAGAAGCAAGACTCGTGGAGCTACACCGAAGCCGACGGCACCGTGCTGGGCCAAAAGGTTACGCCACTGGATCGAGCGGGCTTGTACGTACCGGGCGGCAAAGCCTCGTACCCGTCTTCAGTCTTGATGAACGCGATTCCTGCCAAAGTGGCAGGCGTCAGCGAAGTGGTGATGGTAGTGCCTACGCCACGCGGCGAAATCAACGAGCTGGTGCTGGCCGCAGCCTGTATCGCGGGTGTTGACCGGGTGTTCACCATTGGCGGTGCCCAAGCTGTCGCGGCATTGGCTTACGGGACTGAGAGCGTGCCGCAAGTCGACAAGGTGGTAGGGCCGGGCAACATTTACGTGGCCACCGCCAAGCGTCACGTGTTTGGCCAAGTGGGGATCGACATGATCGCCGGCCCTTCAGAAATTCTCGTGGTGTGTGATGGTCTGACCGACCCGGACTGGATTGCCATGGACCTGTTCTCCCAGGCTGAACATGATGAAGACGCGCAAGCGATCTTAGTCAGCCCGGACGCCGAGTTCCTCGACAAAGTGGCTGCCAGCATTGCCAAACTGCTGCCGACTATGGAACGTGCAGACATCATAAACACCTCGATCAACGGCCGTGGTGCGTTGATTCTAGTCAATGACATGCAGCAAGCCATTGAGGTCGCCAACCGCATTGCCCCGGAACACTTGGAGCTGTCGGTGGCAGACCCGCAAGCCTGGTTGTCGCATATTCGCCACGCCGGGGCGATCTTCATGGGGCGTCACACCTCAGAAGCTTTGGGCGATTACTGTGCAGGCCCTAACCACGTATTGCCGACGTCGGGCACCGCACGTTTCTCATCGCCGTTGGGTGTGTACGACTTTCAGAAACGCTCCTCGATCATTTTCTGTTCGGAACAGGGCGCCTCTGAGCTGGGCAAAACCGCTTCGATTCTGGCCCGTGGCGAGTCACTCACCGGCCACGCCCGAAGTGCTGAATACCGGATCATCGCCGACACCGAACAGGGGCAATAAGCATGAGTCAATTCTGGAGTTCGTTCGTTAAAGAACTGGTGCCCTACGTGCCGGGGGAGCAGCCAAAACTGACCAAACTGGTCAAGCTCAACACCAACGAAAACCCTTACGGGCCTTCGCCAAAAGCGCTGGCTGCGATGCAGGCTGAAATCAACGACAACCTGCGTCTGTACCCAGACCCGAACAGCGACCTGCTCAAACAGGCGGTGGCCGAGTATTACGGCGTAAACACTAATCAGGTATTTCTCGGTAACGGTTCTGACGAAGTGCTGGCCCATGTCTTCAACGGTCTGTTGCAGCACGACAAACCTTTGCTGTTCCCGGACATCAGCTACAGCTTCTACCCGGTTTACTGCGGGCTGTATGGCATTGAGTTTGAAGCCGTCCCCTTGGACGAGCAGTTCCAGATCCAGCCAGCGGACTACGCTAAGCCTAACGGCGGCATCATCTTCCCAAACCCCAACGCGCCGACTGGCTGCTTGCTGGCGCTGGACGCCATTGAGCAGATGCTAAAGGCCAGCCCGGACTCAGTGGTTGTAGTGGATGAAGCGTACATCGACTTTGGTGGCGAAACGGCCATCACACTGGTGGACCGTTACCCGAACCTGCTTGTGACCCAAACGCTGTCTAAATCACGTTCGTTGGCGGGGCTACGTGTGGGGCTTGCGGTGGGGCATCCGGACTTGATTGAAGCGCTGGAGCGGATCAAAAACAGCTTCAACTCCTACCCGATTGACCGTATCGCCATCGCCGGTGCGGCAGCGGCTTTTACAGACCGCGAGTACTTTGAGCACACCTGTAAATCGGTGATCGACAGTCGCGAGCACGTTGTTGAACAATTGAGTGGTTTGGGTTTTGAGGTATTGCCGTCGGCGGCGAACTTCATCTTCGCCCGCCACCCGCAGCACGATGCAGCAGCACTGGCGGCCAAGTTGCGTGAGCAGGGCGTCATCGTGCGTCACTTCAAACAACAGCGGATTGCCCAATTCTTGCGCATCAGCATCGGCACGCCGGAACAGAACGCGGCGCTGATTGAAGGTTTATCAGCTATTTAAAGCTGTGGAAGACCCACTGTAGGAGCGAGCAAGCTCGCTCCTACAGTGTTGGCGTGTTGTTATCATGCATATCTAAAACAGCATCGGCACGTCTGAACAACATGCGGTGCTACGTGCTCGATCAACTATTACTTTCCATTGGTGATCTTAAATTTCCCGTCTTTAATTTGGCCTCCCTCGATTGAAAATTCAAAGGTCCCTTGGGCATTGGCCTCATCATCGACCTGCAATAACACTTTGCCCTTTGTTGCAGCATAAACTTTACCGTCAACTCTATAATCCCATTGGATGTTTATGTCTTGGTCTGGATACGTGTATTTCTTATCTATCGGGCGCAGGGCTTTTGGAAAGCTAATCACGATTTCGCGATTGGCAGATTTCGCGTAGAAGAACCCCAATTGGTTGGTATGAGGGTGCTGGTAATCACCGATGGAACCGGAAAAAACAGTTCCATCGGGTAACGTGGCGGTAACAGTGCCAGTTGATTTGTTATTTCCTTTGGGACCAGCGTATTGGGTTGCGCTCATTACAGATACCTCAGTTATTAAAAGCTGTGCGGTTAGCAGTTTGCTAATGGTGAGGTTTTAATAATGGGTCGTCACCTGTCATAACTGACAGTTGATGAGATTTTTTAATGGAGTACTGCCTGTTTTTTAGTAGTAGTTAGCTATATGTAGTTAATGTTTTAAAACACTGTTTGTATTGGGCGGTATTGTTAGGTTTTTATTTTGATTTTTAAAAATCGCGAGCAAGCTCGCTCTTACAATGTTGTGTTCAACTTTGGGAGGGTTCACCTCGTAGGAGCTGCCGAAGGCTGCGATCTTTTG
Source organism: Pseudomonas endophytica (assembly GCF_001411475.1). Classification (GTDB taxonomy): domain Bacteria; phylum Pseudomonadota; class Gammaproteobacteria; order Pseudomonadales; family Pseudomonadaceae; genus Aquipseudomonas; species Aquipseudomonas endophytica. The sequence goes on from NZ_LLWH01000176.1 coordinate 41,390, forward strand.
ATTTAAAAAGCTCGCAGCCTGCTACAGCTCCTACGGGATGTGGTTATTTCGTCGGGTGCGCCGGCTGTTCCTGCTGCGGCCGCAGGCCGACTTCGGCGGTGAGTTTAAGCTCTTTACCGTTGCGCAATACCTTGATCGCCACCTTGTCTGAAGGTTTGATTCTGGCGACTTGGTTCATTGAGCGACGACCATCATTGGCGGGCTCGCCGTCAATGCTCAAGATCACATCGCCTAATTGCATGCCAGCTTTCTGCGCGGGGCCGTCACGGAAAATTCCCGCCACAACAACCCCAGGGCGTCCGTTCATACCAAACGACTCTGCCAGATCCGGGGTCAGTGACTGAACCTCAATCCCCAGCCAGCCACGAATTACTTGGCCGTGTTCGATAATCGACTTCATGACTTCCATTGCCAAGTTGATCGGGATTGCAAAGCCGATCCCTTGCGAGCCACCCGACTCAGAGAAGATCGCGGTGTTGATGCCGGTCAAATTGCCATTGGCATCCACCAGCGCACCGCCCGAGTTACCGGGGTTGATCGCAGCATCCGTCTGGATAAAGTCTTCGTAGTTATTCAGACCTAACTGGTTGCGGCCTGTGGCGCTAATGATGCCCATGGTGGTGGTTTGACCCACGCCAAACGGGTTACCAATCGCCAGAGCGATGTCGCCGATGCGCAGCGCATCAGACCGGCCAATGGTGATTGAGGGCAGGTTTTTCAGGTCGATCTTGAGCACGGCCAAGTCAGTTTCAGGGTCGCTGCCGATCATTCGGGCTAATGTTTCCCGACCATCCTTGAGCGCTACGACAATTTGGTCAGCGCCTGCCACGACGTGGTTATTGGTCAGCAAATAGCCTTCAGGGCTCATGATCACGGCGGAACCCAAACTGGATTCCATGCGTTTTTGTTTCGGTGCGTTGTTGCCGAAAAAACGTCGGAATTGCGGGTCTTCAAACAACGGGGTGGCGTTTTTGTTCACCACTTTGGTGGTGTAAAGGTTCGCGACAGCGGGCGCTGCGCGGGTAACGGCGTCGGCATAAGTCACAGGGCCTTGTTGCACATAGTTTGTGCGCGGGGCTTGCTGCAGATTAACGTCCAGACTCGGCAGGCCAACCCACTCTGGATAACGCTGAATAATTAACAAAGCGATAAGTACGCCAGCCAGCAGTGGCCAGCCAAAAAAACGCAAAGCCTTGAACATTGAACTTAATCCTGAAGGTTGCAGAGCCATCTTCACGGCCCATAATGGCGGCCATTATACGAGTGCCTGAGCGCCTCTGAACGCTATATTTAGGAGTCTTTTATGGCTGTTGCCTTAAGCACGCTGGTAGAAGAAGCGAATCGTTACCTGAACAGCGCTGCGATCAGCGATTACTGCCCCAATGGTTTGCAAGTTGAAGGGCGGCCGCAAGTGCTGCGTATCGTCAGCGGCGTAACCGCCAGCCAAGCGTTGCTGGACGCCGCTGTCGAGGTCGAGGCCGACTTGGTGTTGGTGCATCACGGCTACTTTTGGAAGGGTGAAGACCCTTGCGTGACGGGCATGAAACAGCGCCGCCTGAAAACCTTGCTCAAACACGATATCAGCTTGCTGGCCTATCACTTACCACTCGATTTACACCCTGATGTGGGCAATAACGTGCAATTGGCGCGGCAATTGGAAATCACCGTTGAGGGCCCACTGGACCCAGCCAACAGCAAAGTGGTGGGTTTGGTGGGGTCATTGGCCGAACCGATGACCCCACGTGATTTTGCCCGCCGTGTTCAAGAGGCGCTAGGGCGGGAGCCATTGCTGATTGAAGGCAGCGAAATGATCCGTCGTGTGGGCTGGTGTACCGGCGGAGGCCAAGGTTACATCGACCAAGCCGTGCTAGCGGGCGTTGATCTGTACTTGAGTGGCGAAGCTTCTGAGCAAACCTTCCACAGCGCACGGGAAAACAACATCAGCTTTATCGCTGCTGGCCATCACGCCACTGAGCGTTATGGCGTTCAAGCGCTCGGCGACTACTTGGCACGGCGCTTTGCGCTTGAACACTTGTTCATTGACTGCCCCAATCCGATTTAAACAACCGACAACAGGCCAAACCTGGCGTTCTATTCTTAGATCGTTTAGGTCTACTTGGCGTCCTCAATAGAAGAGAGTGCTGTGCTAGCATTCGCCCTTCGAACACGGCCCGCAGGCCGTTAATAAGATAGCTTTCGTGAGTAGCCATGGTCGACAAACTGACGCACCTGAAACAGTTGGAGGCGGAAAGCATCCATATCATTCGTGAGGTGGCCGCCGAGTTCGATAACCCGGTGATGCTGTACTCCATTGGTAAAGATTCCGCCGTAATGCTGCACCTTGCTCGCAAGGCATTTTTCCCAGGCAAGCTCCCGTTTCCGGTGATGCATGTCGATACCCAGTGGAAGTTCCAAGAGATGTACCGCTTCCGCGACAAAATGGTCGCCGAGTTGGGACTGGACCTGATCACTCACGTAAACCCGGATGGCGTGGCACAGGGCATCAACCCGTTCACCCACGGTAGTGCTAAACATACCGACATCATGAAAACCGAGGGCCTGAAGCAGGCTCTGGATAAGCACGGCTTTGATGCCGCCTTCGGTGGCGCGCGCCGTGACGAGGAGAAATCCCGTGCCAAAGAGCGCGTGTACTCCTTCCGCGACAGCAAGCACCGCTGGGACCCTAAAAACCAACGCCCTGAGTTGTGGAATGTCTACAACGGCAACGTCAACAAGGGCGAGTCGATTCGCGTATTCCCGTTGTCCAACTGGACCGAACTCGATATCTGGCAGTACATCTATTTAGAAGGCATCCCGATTGTGCCGCTGTACTTCGCGGCTGAGCGCGACGTCATCGAGAAGAACGGCACATTGATCATGATCGACGACGATCGGATCCTTGAGCACCTCTCTGACGAAGACAAGGCTCGCATCGTCAAGAAAAAGGTCCGTTTCCGTACCTTAGGTTGCTACCCGCTGACCGGCGCGGTGGAGTCCGAGGCTGAAACCCTGACCGACATCATCCAGGAAATGCTCCTGACGCGAACTTCCGAGCGCCAAGGCCGAGTCATCGACCACGATGGTGCAGGCTCGATGGAAGATAAAAAACGTCAAGGTTATTTCTAAGGGGTTGTCATGTCGCACGTATCTGATTTGATCAGCGAGGACATCCTCGCCTACCTGGGCCAGCACGAGCGCAAAGAGATGTTGCGCTTTCTGACCTGCGGCAACGTCGATGACGGCAAGAGCACCCTGATCGGGCGCCTGCTGCACGACTCTAAGATGATCTACGAAGACCATCTGGAAGCCATTACCCGTGACTCGAAAAAGAGCGGCACCACAGGCGATGACATCGACCTGGCACTGCTGGTAGATGGCCTGCAAGCTGAACGCGAGCAAGGCATCACCATTGACGTAGCCTACCGCTACTTCTCTACGGCCAAGCGCAAATTCATCATTGCCGATACCCCAGGCCACGAGCAGTACACCCGCAACATGGCCACCGGTGCGTCTACTTGTGACTTGGCGATCATTTTGGTGGATGCTCGCTACGGCGTGCAGACCCAAACCCGTCGCCACAGCTTTATTGCATCGTTGCTGGGCATCAAACACATCGTTGTGGCCATCAATAAGATGGACCTCAAGGACTTCGATGAAGGTGTGTTCGAGTCGATCAAGGCCGACTACCTGAAGTTTGCAGAAGGCTTGAAAATGAAGCCTACCAGCCTGCATTTCGTGCCGATGTCTGCCCTTAAAGGCGACAACGTGGTGAACAAGTCCGAGCGTTCGCCGTGGTACACCGGCCAATCGCTGATGGAAATCTTGGAAACCGTTGAAGTTGCCGCTGACCGCAACCTCACCGATTTGCGCTTCCCGGTGCAATACGTAAACCGTCCAAACCTGAACTTCCGTGGTTTCGCCGGTACTTTGGCGAGCGGCGTTGTGCATAAGGGCGACGAGGTTGTTGTGCTGCCGTCAGGTAAAAGCAGCCGCGTTAAATCCATCGTTACCTTTGAAGGTGAACTGGAACACGCGGGGCCTGGGCAGGCGATCACGCTGACCATGGAAGATGAGATTGATATCTCCCGCGGTGACTTGTTGGTGCATGCCGACAACGTGCCACAGGTGACAGACAGCTTCGAAGCCATGTTGGTATGGATGGCTGAAGAGCCGATGCTGCCGGGCAAGAAGTACGACATCAAGCGTGCGACCAGCTATGTTCCGGGGTCGGTGGCCAGCATCGTCAATAAAGTTGATGTGAACACCCTTGAAGAGGGCCCGGCGAGCGTGTTGCAGCTGAACGAGATCGGTAAGGTCAAGATCAGCCTCGACGCCCCGATTGCGCTGGACGGTTACGACAGCAACCGCACTACCGGTTCGTTCATCATCATCGACCGCTTGACCAACGGCACCGTTGGCGCGGGCATGATCATCGCCTCGCCGGTCAGCCACGGCACCGCGACGCATCATGGCGACTTGGCGCACGTGACCACTGATGAGCGCGCCCAACGGTTTGGCCAGCAACCCGCGACCGTATTGTTCAGCGGCTTATCGGGTGCCGGGAAAAGCACCTTGGCTTACGCTGTTGAACGCAAACTGTTCGACATGGGGCGTGCAGTGTTTGTCTTGGATGGCCAAAACCTGCGCCATGACCTGAACAAAGGTCTGCCACAGGATCGCTCAGGCCGTACCGAGAACTGGCGTCGTGCCGCTCACGTGGCGCGTCAGTTTAACGAAGCTGGCTTGCTGACACTGGCAGCCTTTGTTGCTCCAGACGCCGAAGGTCGTGAACAGGCCAAGGCGCTGATCGGTGATGACCGCTTGCTGACGGTCTACGTCCAAGCGTCCCCAGCCGTATGCGCCGAGCGTGATCCGCAAGGTCTTTACGCGGCGGGTGGTGACAACATTCCGGGCGAGTCCTTCCCGTACGACGTGCCATTGAATGCTGACCTAGTAGTCGACACACAAGCTGTCACCGTGGAAGAAGGCGTTAAGTTAGTGCTGGATCTATTGCGTCAACGCGGCGCGATTTAACAGGCTAGCGGCAAGCTTTGGCCCCGTAGGCTGCGATCTTTTGATTTTAAAAGGCCGCAGCCTGCGGGGTTTGTTGTATCAGGCTTTGGGGTATTCCCTATGCAGCTCGCCCAATAACCGATCTTTGTCTTCCCACATCTGGTTGATCCAGCCCTGAAATGCCAATTTGTATTCAGCGTCTTGGTCGTAGTTCTTGCCGATGAATGCCGCCGGAATGTCCAGCTCTTCAAAGACCACAACCACTTCGCGCACATTGCCACACAGCAAGTCCCAATAACCGGGACGACCGTCAGGGTAGTGAATCGTCACGTTAACGATGGATTTTAACTGCTCGCCCATCGCGTCCAGTACAAAGGCAATGCCCCCAGCTTTAGGTTTGAGCAGGTAGCGCAACGGTGAGTTTTGCTGGGCATGCTTGGCCTCAGTGAAGCGTGTGCCTTCGACAAAGTTAAAAATACCCACTGGCTGGTTTTTAAACTTGGCGCAGGTTTTACGCGTGGTCGCCAAGTCGGCGCCTTTCTTTTCCGGGTGTTTGGCCAGATACGCCTTGGAATAGCGCTTCATAAACGGGAAGCCCAACGCCCACCACGCCAAGCCAATCACCGGTACCCAGATCAGTTCCTGCTTGAGGAAGAACTTAAGCGGGCGGATACGTTTGTTGAGCACGTATTGCAGCACCATGATGTCAACCCAGCTTTGGTGATTGCTGGTCACCAAATACGAGTGTTCATAATCCAGCCCTTCGAGGCCCACGATGTGCCAACGGGTCTTACGCAGCAGATCCATCCAGCGCTTGTTGTTACTGACCCAGGCTTCATGGATGTGCCGCATTAACTCATCGGTAATACGTTGCGCCGCCGCAAATGGCAGGCAGAGCTTAAAGATTGCGACGACGAACAACGGCGTGCAACACACGATGGTGTTGATTGCTAATAACAATGAAGCAATAACGCCGCGTAATGGCGCAGGTAGAGAATCCATTTACACATCCTTAGGTCGGTTGGCGGCTTGAATTGCCGTTAGGGCAATGGTGTAGACGATGTCGTCCACTTGCGCTCCACGCGGCAGATCATTTACCGGTTTACGTAAGCCTTGCAGCATTGGGCCTAGGCTCACGCAGTCGGCGCTGCGTTGCACGGCCTTGTGCGTGGTATTGCCGGTGTTCAAGTCCGGGAAAACAAATACTGTGGCGCGACCCGCGACCTGACTGTTGGGGGCAAGTTGACGTGCCACCACCTCGTTAGCCGCGGCGTCATATTGCAAGGGGCCGTCGATCAGCAATGAGCGCTGAGTCTCCTGCGCCATTAACGTGGCTTCACGGACTTTCTCGACTTCTTCGCCGCTGGCCGATTCACCACTGGAATAGCTGATCATCGCTACGCGTGGAATGATGCCAAACGCAGCGGCCGAGTCAGCGCTTTGCAGGGCAATTTCGGCCAGCTCAGCCGCAGACGGGTGCGGGTTCATCACGCAGTCGCCGTATACCAGCACCTGCTCAGGGAACAACATAAAGAATACGGATGACACCAAGGTGCAGCCTGGCGCGGTCTTGATGAGCTGTAGGGCAGGGCGGATGGTGTTTGCGGTGGAGTGGATGACCCCGGAAACCAATCCATCGACTTCATCCAGCGCCAGCATCATGGTGCCAATCACAACCGTGTCTTCGAGTTGCTGCTCGGCCATCGGGGCATTGATACTTTTAGTTTTACGCAGGGCCACCATCGGCTCTACGTAGCGGCTACGAATCATATCTGGGTCGAGAATTTCCAGCCCCGGCGGCAGTTCAAAACCATGTGCTTTGGCCACTGCGTGAACGTCCTCGGGTTTGGCCAGCAGCACACAACGAGCAATACCGCGTGCCTGACATATAGCGGCCGCTTGCACGGTTAAAGGCTCGCTGCCTTCGGGCAAAACGATGCGTTTATTGGCGTGCTGGGCGCGCTGGATTAATTGATAGCGGAACACCGCAGGCGTGAGGCGCATTTCCCGTGGTGTACCGCAGCGCTGATGCAGCCAGTGAGCGTCGAGGTGGCTGGCGACAAAGTCGGTGATGATTTCCGCGCGCTCGCGGTCATCAATCGGGATTTCTTTGTTGAGTTGATTGAGTTGGTTGGCAGTGTCGTACGACCCCGTGCTTACCGATAGCACGGGTAAGCCGGCTTGCAGTGCGCCCCGGCATAACTCCATCAAGCGTGGATCGGGTTTTGTGTCGCTCGTCAACAACAAGCCAGCCAAGGGCACGCCGTTCATCGCAGCCAAGCTGACGGCCAAAATGATGTCATCGCGGTCCCCCGGTGTAACGACCAAAACGCCAGGTTTGAGCAGTTGCAGGGTGTTGAGAACCGTACGGGCGCACAGAATGATCTTCGCCATGCGCCGGGTTTCATAGTCGCCGGCGTTCAGCACCTGAGCTCCGAGCAACTCGGCCACATCGCGGGTGCGCGGGGCGTTGAGTTCGGGTTGGTACGGTATGCAGCCCAGCAGCTTGAAGTCTCCAGTACGCAGTAACGGTGAGTGTTCCTTTAGGCGAGCAGAGAACACTTCCATGCTCTCATCGGTTTTTACTTTATTGAGGATCACGCCAAGTACTTTCGGGTCTTTCGGGCCGCCAAACAGTTGCGCTTGTAGCTCGACTCGGCCCGAAAGCTCGGTCAGTACTTCGTTTTCAGGGGCTGATACCAGAATCACTTCGGCATCCAAGCTCTTGGCCAGATGCAAATTGACACGAGCCGCGTAACTGGCGGTGCGCGTGGGCACCATGCCCTCAACGATTAATACGTCTTTGTCAATGGCGGCTTCTTGATAGAGGCTGATGATTTCTTCTAGCAGCTCATCCAACTGACCATCACCGAGCATGCGCTCGACATGAGCCAGGCCCAAGGGTTGTGGTGGTTTTAGGCCGTGAGTGCGAGCTACCAGTTCGGTTGAGCGCTCTGGGCCTGTGTCGCCAGGATGCGGCTGGGCAATGGGCTTGAAAAAGCCGACTTTCAAGCCAGCACGCTCCAAAGTACGAACTAGACCGAGGCTAATTGAGGTCAGACCCACCCCAAAATCAGTAGGGGCGATAAAAAAAGTTTGCATGCGAGCTTCCTGAGGTAGCAGTGCAAAAGCAACGCTCGATAAACGAGTCGTGTGCTGGAATCAATTGCCAAGGTTAACGCCATCGGCCCCTTGAGCACACCAGCCACAACGAAAGGGCTGACCTATTTTTTTCTGCCGCTGGTTTGAATCAAGCACCCAAGGGCGTGATTGCCAAGGGGGCAGATGGCGCTGATGCTGCGAGTGGCCACATGAGAGTACAACGACCCAGTGTTGTTCTTCATCTTGACGCCAGCCAATGATTATTGAACTTTTCAAAGTTATCCGTTGGTCTTGGTTGTGTTCGCTTTCGAGCGAATGCTTGGTTAAACTTGCGAACTCATTATTTTTTTGCAAAAGGTCTCGCCCCATGACGATCGCCGCCAACAAGGCTGTCTCCATCGAATATACCCTCACCAACGACGCGGGCGAGGTCATCGACAGCTCTGCCGGCGGCGCTCCGCTGGTTTACCTGCAAGGCGCAGGCAACATCATTCCCGGCTTGGAAAAGGCCCTCGAAGGCAAGGCTGTTGGTGACGAACTCAAGGTTACCGTAGAGCCACAAGACGCGTATGGCGAATACTCGGCAGAACTGGTCAGCACTTTGAGCAGCAGCATGTTCGAAGGCGTTGACCAACTGGAAGTCGGCATGCAGTTCCACGCTTCCGCGCCGGACGGCCAAATGCAAATCGTGACCATCCGTGATCTGGACGGCGACGACGTAACCGTTGATGGCAACCATCCTCTGGCTGGCCAGCGCCTGACCTTCGAGGTCAAAGTTGTTGATGTACGTGACGCGAGCGAAGAAGAAGTTGCTCACGGCCACGTTCACGGTGAAGGCGGTCATCAGCACTAATAGCTGCTGCTAAGCTCAGTCTTGAGCTAGCCAAGAAAAGGCGCCTACGGGCGCCTTTTTGTATTGTTGAAAAGGCGACAATCAGTATCTACAGCGATTGCATGTTGAAGTCCGTCATGAGTGCACAAACCTGCTTTTGGTAGGAACTGGCGCAGCCTGCGATCTTTTATCTTCTAGCTCAACCTCAAAAGATCGCAGCCTTCGGCAGCTCCTACAGTGACTCCTTTAGCAAGTCTTCGATCTGTTGATTTTCCCTTAAGCGCACAAACCTGCTTTTGGTAGGAACTGGCGCAGCCTGCGATCTTTTGATCTTCTAGCTCAACCTTAAAAGATCGCAGCCTTCGGCAGCTCTTAAGACATCCTTGCGCGGGGCTGTGTAGAGTGTTTTACAGTTGATCCGAGGCTGGCTCGCTGCAACTGGTTTTCGAACAGTTCGATAGTCTTCGGCCAACCTTGACGACACGCATGGTGGCGAGCATTCAGGCGCACAGTGCGTAGTGTTTCTGGCTCCTCAAGCAACCAAGCGGCGGCGTCGATCCAGGCATATTCATCGCCCGGCATAGCCAAAACACCGTTATAGCCATGACGGATATGCTGCCCAGCCGCCGCTGCGTCATAAGCAACCAGCCCCAGTCCTGAGGCAAGGGCTTCAAGCACGACATTGCCAAATGCCTCGGTCAAACTGGGGAACAAAAATACGTCGCCACACGCATAGTGCCGCGCCAGATCTTCGCCTAATTGAGCGCCACAAAAGAAAGCTTCTGGCAGTGATGCTTCCAGTGTTGCCCGTTTGGGGCCATCACCCACGATAATCAGTTTGAATCGCCGGTGCGGATACCGCTCTTGTAAGGCCGCGAGGCAACGCTGGAGGGCACCCAGATTCTTTTCAGGTGCCAAGCGTCCTACGTGTAGCAGCGCAATATCGTCCTCACCCAGCCCCCAACTTTGACGCAAGGCGTTACTGCGCTTTGCTGGACTGAACAGTTGGCTATCGACACCGTGTTCGAGCAACTCGAGGCGGTCAAAATGTCTACGCTCTAACTCAATCTGTTGGCTGATACTGGGCACAAGTGTTAAGGCTGATCGGTTGTGAAACCAACGTAAATACTGGGTAAGCAGTCGAGAAAAAAGCCCTACACCAAACACGTGGGAGTAGTGCTGCAAGTGCGTATGAAAACCACTGACTACTGCAATGCCCAGTCGGCGTGCAACACGCAGCGCACTGAAGCCAAGAGGACCTTCTGTAGCGATATACACCACATCCGGGCGCTGTAATTGCCAGCGCTTCATTAAGCGATGGGTTGAGGTCATGCCCCACTGACGTTCGGGATAACCTGGAACAGACCCGCCGCGACACAACATCAGGTGCTCAGAACTGCGTTGATTGCCATCGCCCATCTGGCGTGGGCGCACCAGTTCGACGTGATGATCGCGAGCGCGCAGCCCATCGAATAAGCGCCCAAGGGTGTTGGCCACGCCGTTTATTTCAGGTGGAAACGTTTCGGTGATCAGAGAAATGTGCAGGGCAGTTGTCATCGCTTCAGTCTCAACATGATCTATGTCGACTGCGTGTCAGCTTAATGATGAATTTATGGCGAATGCAGCTTTAGACGGCAATGAGACAGCTCGGGGTCTTTTCCTATTTCATTTCAAGCAATAAAACGGGAACAGGCTTTGGGCACCATGCGGCCCTCAGCGCTTGACGTGCAGCGATGAGGGCCTAGGTTTTACTCAGGTATGTTTAAGCAGGCAGTTACATAGGCAGCCGCATTTTCGAGTGTGAGCGAGGTAATGCGATGCTCATCCTCGAACGTATATGCCTTGGAAAAGATGCCGGCGGTTGCACTGCTGTAAGTGACCCCGTTAGGGTATTCGCTGTTGTGCAGGCGCCTGTCCAGAGCGTCTTCGGTCAGAGAGGAAGAGTCAATGACCATGCGTTCTTCGAGGTTGTTGACCCCATTGATATAAACGCTGTCCGGGTCTAGACCCAGTGGACTCAAGTCGGTTTTAAGTTGGGCGCGGATGCGCTCGCGCAGAATTTCTCTAAGAGTTGTCATGTTTAATTTCCTTGTATGCGTTTCAAGCAACGAGAGCGTCCTGCTCTGCAAGTGGTTTGCTTGAAGGTCTTGGCAAGGAGGATTTAAATACAAATCGCGCCTGCGATGTGCATATCTATGTAGTGCAGTTGGGCGAAAACCTGTTGTAGCGCCCACGCAAGTGTTTCAAGATTTTTTAACGGACAATGCCTCTTCGCCCCGCTCGCGTACCCAAAACAAGGTCGCACCGGCTACTGCGGCGGGCATCATCAGCACGTTCAACACGGGTATTAACAACACCAGATAGACCATCCCGCCAAAACTTAGGCTCTGCCAGCGCTTTTGCCGCAGCCAAGCGAGCATCTCGTTCCAACCCAACTTGTGGTTATCAGCTGGGTAGTCGATGTACTGAATAGCCATCATCCAGATCCCGAAAATGAGCCATAACGGCGCTGCGATCAGGTTGACCACCGGTACAAAAGAGAGAATCAGCAAGGCAATCGCACGGGGTAGAAAATAGCCCAGCTTGCGCATTTCTCGTGCCAGTGTGCGTGGCACCATTGCCATCAGTTCGCCCCAGCTGAAGGGTGGAGCGTTATCGACCCCGCGCACTACCGCTTCGACTTTTTCTGAGAGAAAACCGTTAAAGGGCGCGGCGATAATGTTGGCAAACATCGTGAAGGTGAAAAACACCATCAAAATGAGCAGCACCACAAAAAGTGGCCACAACAGGTAGTTGAGGAAGCTCAGCCAACTGGGTAGCGTCGGCATCAGGGTATCGACCCAAAGGCTAAACTGATGTCCGGCAAAGTAAATCAGCCCGACAAACAGCACTAGGTTGATCAGTAACGGGAGCAGTACGAATAAACGCAGGCCTGGGCTCAGGACCAGCTTTAGGCCTTCACGCAGGTACTGCGGACCAGATAGAACAGGGGCGGGCATAGTAGGCTCCGAGCGGTAGGAAACCGGCCGACCTTAACGGCTTTGTGCGTTAGACGAAAGCATCCAAGTAGATTCGACAATAACTGTAACAAAGACGTCCGACGATGAATTTGGCTGCATAGAGCGCTGCTATGAGCTGGATTGTTAATGCGTATTTCCTTACTCTCAGCGGCCTATATACGCTGCACCTACATTTTTCATGACCTGCGAGATCCAGGCTTGGCCTGAGCAGGTGTGCGGTTTCTTTTTATTCCAGCTGCTAAAGCGGCGTTCCGACCCGGTTTCGACACGGGCGGTCATAGGAGTGAGTCATGTCTGAAGTACGTCATTCGCGTGTGATTATTCTGGGTTCTGGTCCTGCGGGTTACAGCGCCGCTGTGTATGCGGCCCGGGCTAACCTTAAACCACTGCTGATCACAGGCATGCAGGCGGGCGGTCAACTGACTACCACCACTGAAGTCGACAACTGGCCGGGTGATGTTCATGGTCTGACCGGCCCTGTGTTGATGGAGCGCATGCGCGAGCACGCCGAGCGTTTTGAAACCGAAATCGTGTTTGATCACATCAACGTGGTTGACCTGAAGAACAAACCGTTCAGCCTGACCGGCGATAGCGGTACTTACACCTGTGACGCGTTGATCATCGCTACTGGCGCCAGCGCCCGTTACTTGGGTCTACCGTCTGAAGAGACGTTCATGGGCAAGGGTGTTTCGGCCTGTGCGACCTGTGACGGCTTCTTCTATCGCAATAAACCTGTAGCCGTTGTCGGTGGCGGCAACACCGCCGTTGAAGAGGCGCTGTACTTGGCCAACATCGCGAGCAAAGTGACATTGGTTCACCGCCGCGAAACGTTCCGTGCCGAGAAAATCCTGATCGACAAACTGAACGCTCGCGTGGCTGAAGGTAAGATCGAGTTCAAGTTGAACGCCAATTTGGATGAAGTATTGGGCGACAACATGGGCGTGACCGGTGCTCGCCTGAAAAACAACGACGGTAGTTTTGACGAAATCAAAGTAGATGGCGTGTTTATTGCCATCGGCCACACCCCAAACACGTCGCTGTTTGAAGGTCAGTTAGAGCTCAAAGATGGCTACATGGTGGTAAAAGGCGGTCGTGAAGGTAACGCGACCGCCACCAGCATTGAAGGTGTGTTTGCCGCGGGCGACGTGGCTGACCACGTCTACCGTCAAGCCATCACCTCGGCGGGCGCAGGCTGCATGGCTGCACTGGACGCTGAGCGTTACCTAGATGACTTGCAGAACGTTGAGTTCAAGTAATCCGCAGCGTATAAAAAACCGGCCTTGGCCGGTTTTTTTATGGAGGCGAGCTTAGGCTTTGCGCGTCAGCGGCTGGGCCTGGAGTTTAACCCCGGCCAAGCCGTGCTTGATTAAAGCGCGGATGTTGCTGTGATCAATGCCTTCTGGTGTCTCCAGTACAGAGCGATAGTGTTCACCGAACGCCAACAGCGCTTCTTGATCGCTAAAGCCTTCGAGCACAGCCAAACCCAGGGTTTTGCACGAGCCTTCGTTCTGCCCGGCTGCGTTCTCGACGCCGCCGTTATTGAACGCCTGCGGCTGGTAATCGTAATGCGCAGCGACAAACGCGAGCGTATCGGCGAATAGGTGTTGGCCGCTGTTGAGGCTGACGCGCAGCGTGTTTACATCAGTCATGCTGTTTTCCTTTGGCAAACGCCGCGACTTGTTCGGCGCTGGCTTCTTTCTGGTAGTGGGACTTCCAATCGGCGTACGGCATGCCGTAGACCACTTCACGTGCGTCATCGAGGCTCAGCTCGATCTGGTGTTCATCAGCCGCAGCCTTGTACCACTTGGACAGGCAGTTACGGCAAAACCCCGAAAGGTTCATCAGGTCAATGTTCTGCACGTCTTTGCGGCTGTCCAGATGGGCAACGAGGCGGCGAAAGGCGGCAGCTTCAAGTTCAAGGCGCTCTTGGGGGGTCATAAAATTCACCAAGGTTAAATGGGCTGAAACTAGCGGCTAGCCGCTAACGTAATTGACACCGACTCAGCAAAGCGAAGGGCGTGAGGCTTGTCGACTTCGACCTCGGCGTACAGAACCGCGGTATTGCTCATTACCAGATCCAGAAGCTCTTGTGTCAGGCGCTCAAGCAGAGCGAAGCGATTCTCTTCGACGTGTTGAATCACGGCTTTAGTGATGGTCCGGTAGTTCAGTGCGTGGTCAATGTCGTTATCACGCACGGCTTCTTGCGCGGCATAGAGGATGGTGAGGTTGATCAACACATCCTGTTTGTTGAGGATTTCTTCCTCATTGATCCCGATATAGGTGCGCAGACACAGGTCTTTTACGCGGATGCGGGCCATTCCTGGCTGAAGTTGTGGCATTACGACTTGCTCCGTCCTATCAATTGCAGAAACTCCATGCGGGTGCTGCTCGATTCGCGAAAGGCGCCGAGCATGACCGAGGTGTTCATGGTTGAGTTCTGTTTTTCTACGCCGCGCATCATCATGCACATGTGCTTGGCTTCAATCACCACGGCAACGCCAGCCGCTTGAGTGATGTTCTGGATGGCGTCAGCGATTTCTCGGGTGAGGTTTTCTTGGATTTGTAGGCGGCGGGCAAACATGTCGACGATACGGGCTACTTTTGACAGCCCCAGTACTTTGCCGGTCGGGATGTAAGCCACGTGTGCCTTGCCCACAAAGGGCAGCAAGTGGTGTTCGCACAACGAATACAGCTCGATGTCAGCCACGATCACCATTTCATCGCTGTCTGAGGCAAAGAGTGCGCCATTGACGATCTCTTCCACGCTTTGGTTGTAGCCGTGACACAAATACTGCATGGCTTTGGCTGCGCGTTTTGGGGTATCGAGCAGACCTTCGCGCTCAGGGTTTTCACCGAGGCCGACCAAGATCTCGCGGTAATGCTCAGGCAATGATGTGCTCATGAAAATACTTCCTCGCGGACGTCTTATTTAACGTGTCGTCCGCCGTTGACGGTCAAGGTGGTGCCGGTCACGTACGGGTTATCCAGCAGGTAGCGTAGGCTTTGATAAATAACCTCGGCTCCAGGTTCAATGCCCAGAGCTGACTTAGCCAAGGCTTTTGCGCGATACGCCGCGTCGTCGTCGGGGTTGAACATCAGCAGGGCCGGGGCAATGCCGTTGACTTTGATCTGGGGCGCCAATTTAGCGGCAAATGACAACGTCAAGTTGTCTAGGCCCGCTTTGGTCGCGGCATAGGCGATGTGCTTACTACTGCCTTTGCGTGTTACGTCATCACTGATATGGACGATATCAGCGGGGCTTGAGCGCGCTAACAGTTCGCTGCAATGCAGATTAATTAGATAAGGGGCGAGCATGTGTACGCTGAACATTTCGGTAAATGCGCAGGTTTCGCTGCCTGGTGTCTCAGCCAGCCACGTTGACGCATTGTGGACGATAGCCCGCAAACTGTCGGTGTGTGTTTTAAGCCGTGCAATAAAATCGAGAATACCGATTTCAGTCGAGAAATCGGCAAATAAAGTGATCGCGCCCAACTCACGCAAAGCCTGCACGCCGGGTTTTTCGCTGCGATAGCTGATGATCACGGGAAAGCCGTCAGCCAGCAGTTGCTTAGCGCAATGCAAGCCGATGCGCTGGCCAGCACCAGTAATCAGAATCGGGGCATAAGAAGTTGGCATGTCGGGCTCGTTGCAAAATCGCCGGAAACAGTCGCGGCGCACTGGCAAAACTATACCAGCGTGCACGACCTAACGGCCAAGCCCAAGGCGATCCTTTAACTGCGATGACTCAGGGCGTTGTTGGGTAAGGATTTGTTCGGCGCGCTGTGCAGCCAGCTCGCGAGCAAATGCGTCGAAAGAGGGATGAACAAATACACCATCAGCGGCGTTAGGGCCAAGGTACTGACAAACACCCGCGGCAACAGACTCAACTCGCCCAGCAATGGGCCTAAAACAAAGTTGAATAACAACGACACAGGAAAGAACGCCAGCCAGATGGCGACGGCTTGTTTCCAGCGCGGTGGCCGATGCCCTACAGCGCCGAACCAACCATCAATGCCGCTGACGCGATGTTCAGAAGGGTTGGCGAACAAATGGCTGCCGCGTTGCAGCCATGCTTTACGTGAAACCGAGTGTTCCCATGCGTATAACGTGGATTCGTCGGCAAAGCGGAAAATAATCTGAAATTCATCGTCGCCGGGAGGGGGGGCCAACACGCCAGAACCCAGATAACCGGTGAAGTCTGTGGCGAGCTGTTCGCCTTCGTGCAGCCAAACGATTAATTCTTGATAACGGCCTTGTGCAACACGGCGTGCCACCATCAGGGTGACTGGGGAGGTAGACATTGTGTATCTCCATGAGGCTGATGTCGCCCGGGTAGGGCAACCACACAACACAGCGCCGGGGTGTTGGGCTGTGTGAAATAAAACATGCAAGGATTGTTCCTTTATATCGGTAGGAGCCAGTTTACTCGCAATCTTTTGTTTTTAACGATTAAAAGATCGCAGCCTGCGGCAGCTCCAAAAGCAGAAGCAGCGCCGTTGTGGCCGCAGCAACGCAGGTGACACAAAAAAGATCACAAAGATGAGCTGTAGGAGCGAGCTTGCTCGCGATCTTTTTAAAGATCAAAAGACCACCAGTACGCCCGCTCCCACAGTGATGAGTACTCCAGGCCAGAATGATGCCCGAATTGACTAAACTTGAGCCCATTACAGCCTCTGTAGATCCTTCTCAATCTCAGGGTTTGTACCCGATCAGAGAAGTCGCTCGACTGACGGGTATCAATCCGGTGACGCTGCGCGCATGGGAGCGACGCTATGGCCTGATCCAGCCAACACGCACCGAAAGTGGGCATCGCCTGTACACAGTGCGCGATATTGAGGCGGTGCGTCAGGTCATGGGCTGGCTTGAACGTGGTGTGGCGGTCAGTAAAGTCGCCGAGTTGCTAGCGCGTTCGACCTCGTCTGGCTGTGTGTCGCAACCGTTAATGGCCGATGAACACGGGCAATGGCAAGTGCGCATCAGAGATGCACTCAGCGATTTTAATGAGCCTGAGCTGGACCGTCTGTATGGGCAGATATTTTCCCTTTATCCGGTTGAAAGCGTGTTTCAAAGCATCTTGATGCCAATTTGGCATCAGTTGTTGAGGAGCCAGGATGAATTTGGCCGCACCAGCGAATGGCTGCTGTTCGATAATTTCTTGCGCGCACGCGTGCAGCACCGTCTGCACATGCAACCTGTGGATGCGAGCCATCGCGTATTGCTGGTGGCGCTGCCCGACATGTGCCGTGAACTGCAACTGCTGGTCGCCGGTTTACTGTTGAGCCACAGTGATCGGGTTGTCAGGGTGCTGGCAGTCGGTCAACCGCTGGATGAGCTACCCCTGATTTGTGAGAAAGTTATGCCTCAGGCGGTGGTACTTTTTGCCCATCAAGTGTTGGGGGCGGCCCACCAACGTCGATTAGTGCGGCTGGCGCAATCCTTAGAATGTTCGCTAGCGCTGGCTGGTGAAGCGTCTAATGGGGCGCAAGAAGCGCTGAGCGGCGCTTCGATTGTCTGTTTGGGCAGTGAGGCGCGCTTGATGAACCAGCGTCTGGAGAGTGAACTCACAGCCTCGATTTGAAAAACCTACCGTATAGGAGCGAGCTTGCTCGCGATCTTTTGATCTTTAACAGATCGCGAGCAAAGTTTGAGCGGCTTTAAACGGGCGATTTATTAACGGTATTTGCGGCTTTAAGCGCTTGCAGCTCAGCTTTTACTGCGGCCAACTCGAGTTCAAGTTGGGCAGTTTTTTGCTGGGCTTTGACCTGTTGGGTGACGTCTTTTTGCACCCCAATAAAATAGGTCAACTGATCCGAGTCATTGAATACGGGCGTGATCGATAGCTCGTTCCAGAAGGGGGTGCCGTCCTTGCGATAATTACGCAGTATCTGGCGTGTAGGCTCTTTGCGAATGATGGCTTCGCGAATCAATTGCAGGCCCGCTTGGTCGCGATCACCGGACTGTAAAAAGCGGCAATCTTGGTAAAGGATGTCGTCGCTGCTGTAGCCCGTCAGTGTCTCGAACGCTCGATTGACATAAATAAGGATGTTGTCTTCACCTTCCTGTTCGGCCACCACAATACCGTCCTGAGACGCGTCGACCATGCGCTGCAGTAAACGGGCATTGATCATGGTGCGGCACTCCAAAGGTCAGTTAAGTTGGAGCCATTTTAGGTCATCGCGCCAAGCTGTCTACGTGCTATCACCGAAAGCGCTACATCACCTGTTAGTATCCCTGCCTTTTAGTCAGTTACAGGATCAGATTGATGAAAGTCGCCATCCTTTCCGGCTCGGTGTACGGCACCGCAGAAGAAGTCGCTCGCAATGCCAAACAATTATTGAACGCTGCCGGCTTTGAGGTTTTGTTCAATCCGCGCGCTAGGCTGGCCGATATTCAAGCCTTTGCGCCTGATGCTTTTTTGGCGGTCACGTCCACCACAGGCATGGGCGAGTTGCCAGATAATTTGACGCCGCTGTATAGCGAAATTCGCGATGTGTTACCTGCCGCTTGGCGCGGCCTGCCGGGCGCCGTTATCGCCTTGGGTGATTCGAGCTACGGCGATACCTACTGTGGTGGCGGTCAATTGCTGACTGAACTGTTTGCCGAGCTGGGCCTGCAGGAAGTGCAGCCAATGCTGACGTTGGATGCCAGTGAAAGCGTTACGCCAGAGAGCGATTCTGAACCTTGGTTGGAAACACTCATTAAAGCGCTGAGCCAGTAAACACGGTAGGAAAAGCCAGTCGACGGTGGATTGCTTGCGCACTGTTGAAGATCAACAGATCGCGAGCAAGCTCGCTTGTACCTACTCATTGCGCTTTCGTCATACCCCAGACGAAAAAAGGCCGCTGTAAAACAGCGGCCAAGGAAGACGTTCATCAAGGAGCTACAAATCAACGTCAGGGTAAGCAGTGGAGCAGCAGAGTCGTTGAACTTACTGTTCAGGCAGGCAAGGGTAAAGATTTGCTCGTCACGGAGTAAGTTCGATTTTAGACATTGTCTTTTACATGTGAAGCAACAGTCCACCCGCTTTCTTGAGTGCTCTTGTCCGAGAGCGTCAGCTTGCAAGCTCAACGAATTGTTAGTGTTTAAACAATAACAATGTAGTGCACTTAGCGCTCACTCCCGGTGTTCAATAGTTCTGTATAGGCATTCAGCAGGCAGACTTAATTACCGCATGAAGCGGGATGTGCCTTGCTACTTAAAAGGAGCGACACCATGAGTGATTTAAATGATGCACCTTCAGACCCGCGCGCAAATTACATAATGGCTGACATTGAGTTAAAAGAACGAGTGCGGATTTTTTTAAATGATCAGCTCAAATCCTATGGTCTGGAATGCGACAACCTGTACATCAATACCGTCCACGATGTCATTGAGCCAAAGTTAACACTTAGCCAGCCGTTGCATGACGCGGCCATTGAAAGTCTTAAGCGTAAGGTTGCACCCACCTATAGCATGTCGCTTTCGGGTGTGTTTTCTAAGGGCTGGACTTATGAAGACGCCCACCGAATTCGTAAACCCTCAGTGATTCATGTTGAGAAAATAATCCAGAACTTGTTGGATCATGCTCAATACAAATGGTTTTTGTAACCCTGTGATGCATTAATGGGGTAGATACCCCATCCGCCAACTAATGGCGTGGGCGGTGGCCAATAATCGTTTGGCCGCCGGCCCGTTTTCATCGGCGTGAAACAGCGAAGTTGGGCCGACCACGGTCAATACTCCCGCCACCTTGCCGGTGGCCTCGAAGACGGGCGCTGATAGCGCATCCACACCTGGCATCAACAATCCATGCACAAAGTGCAAGCCTCGTGAGCGTATCTGGTCGCTCATTGCGGCATAAGCTTCAACGCTCAGTAAGGGATGCAGGACCTCAGCTTTTTGCTCCAGCGCGCGCAGTTCGGCAGTCTCGCGGTCTGGCAAAAAGGCGTTGAACACCAGCCCCGTAGATGAGCTCAGCAGCGGCAACACTGAGCCTAACTTGGTGACCACGGTGACTGCACGAACAGCGGCTTCAATGTGCACCACGGTCGCGCCCTGGTTACCCCAAACGGCCAGAAAACACGTTTCGTTCAATTCATCGCGCAGCTCAGCCATTGGCAGGGCGGCGACTTTAAGCACGTCCATGCTATTGAGTGCCGCCAGGCCCACGCGCAACGCTTCGCGGCCAAGGGCGTAATGGTTGGTGGCGGAATTTTGTTCGGCAAACCCGCTGGCAATCAGCGCCTGCAAGTAACGATGAACCTTGCTCGCAGGCATTTGCACGTGTTCGGCCAAGCGCGACAACGAGGTCGATGGCGACAGTTCGGCCAACGCCTTGAGGATGTCAGTGCCGACTTCTGCTGAGCGCACTTTCTGTTTACCGGTGCTCTCAGTGTTGCTAGGTGGCTTTGGCATGGCGAGGCGGGTTCTCAAGATAAATGGGGGCCTTTATAGCTTGACGCTTCATACCAATCAAATTACGTTATGCGTAATTAGATTACGATAAAAATAACGCAGTGACCCACACATGGCTTCAGCGTTGAGTGAGTCCACTGTTTTCTCCACTCTGGAGGCTCCATGAACCTCGACTCGTCATTGTCTGATCTTGCGTATCAAGCCGGGTTTGGCAACGAATTCAGCAGCGAAGCACTGCCCGGTGCACTGCCCATTGGGCAAAACTCCCCACAAAAAGTCCCCTACGGCCTGTATGCCGAATTATTGTCTGGCACTGCGTTCACCATGGCCCGCGGCGAATCGCGCCGCACCTGGATGTACCGGATCAAGCCGTCTGCTAATCATCCAGCGTTCACTAAACTTGAACGCCAGCTGGCCGGTGGCCCGCTTGGGGCGGTCACGCCTAACCGTCTGCGCTGGAACCCGCTTCCAATTCCCGCAGAACCTACGGATTTTGTCGACGGGCTGGTCGGGATGGTCGCCAACAATGCTTGCGACAAGCCCGCAGGAATCAGCATTTACAGCTATCGCGCTAATACCTCGATGCAGCGTGTATTTTTCAATGCCGATGGCGAATTGCTGCTGGTGCCGGAGCAAGGCCGCTTGCGCATTGCCACCGAATTGGGGCGATTGGACCTTGAACCCTTAGAAATTGCCGTGATCCCGCGTGGGCTCAAGTTTCGAGTTGAGCTACTCGACGCTCAGGCCCGGGGCTACGTCGCTGAAAACCACGGCGCGCCGCTGCGCCTGCCCGATCTCGGGCCGATTGGCAGCAACGGTTTGGCTAACCCGCGTGATTTCTTGGCCCCGACCGCGCACTACGAAGACACTCAGCAACCGATCACGCTGGTGCAGAAGTTTCTTGGCGAGTTGTGGGGGTGTGAACTAGACCACTCGCCTCTGAATGTGGTTGCGTGGCACGGCAACAATGTGCCGTATAAATATGACCTGCGCCGTTTCAACACCATTGGCACGGTCAGTTTTGATCATCCTGATCCGTCAATTTTCACTGTGCTGACCTCGCCGACCAGCGTGCCAGGCATGGCCAACCTCGACTTTGTGATTTTCCCACCACGCTGGATGGTGGCTGAAAACACCTTCCGCCCGCCGTGGTTCCATCGCAACCTGATGAACGAGTTTATGGGCTTGATCCAAGGCAGTTATGACGCCAAAGCTGAAGGTTTTTTACCCGGCGGTGCATCGCTGCACAGCTGTATGAGCGCCCACGGCCCGGACGCCGAAACCTGCACTAAAGCGATTGCGGCCGATCTGCGACCGAGCAAAATCGACAACACCATGGCCTTTATGTTTGAAACCAGCCAAGTGTTGCGTCCGCGTCAGTTCGCTCTCGAATGCCCGCAACTGCAACCCCATTACGACGCCTGCTGGGCCTCGCTGCCCTCGACCTTTACCCCAAATCGGAGATAACCATGACCCAGACCACCTTAACCCGTAGCTGGATCGCCTCCGCCAATGATCACAGCGATTTCCCGCTACAAAACCTGCCGCTGGGCGTATTCAGCATCAACGGTTGTGCCCCGCGCAGCGGTATTGCGATTGGTGAGCACATCTTCGATCTGGAAGCTGCGCTGGCCGCTGGCTTATTTGAAGGCCCGGCCAAAAACGCGGTAGAAGCTTCGCTTGGCGGCGCGTTAAACGCCTTTTTTGGATTGGGCAAAACCGCCCGTGTTGCCCTGCGTAAGCGTGTGCTCGAACTGCTAAGCGAAGGCAGTACCCTGTGCGGAAAAATCGAGGCGCAGGGGGCAAAACTGCTACCGCTGGCGGCTGATTGCCAACTGCACATGCCAGCGAAAATCGGTGATTACACCGACTTCTATGTCGGCATTGAACACGCCAAAAATGTCGGAAAACTGTTTCGCCCTGATAACCCGCTGCTGCCTAACTATAAGTACGTGCCTATTGGTTACCACGGCCGCGCCTCAACCATTCGCCCGTCGGGCGTTGAGGTGCGTCGTCCTAAAGGTCAAACCTTGCCTGCGGGGCAAACCGAACCTAGCTTCGGCCCTTGTGCCCGCCTGGACTATGAGCTGGAACTGGGGATCTGGATCGGTCAGGGCAACGACATGGGCGATGCCATTGCCGTGAGTGAAGCGGGCGAACACATCGCCGGATACTGCCTGCTCAACGACTGGTCGGCGCGTGATATCCAAGCGTGGGAATATCAGCCGTTGGGGCCGTTTCTATCCAAAAGCTTTATCACCAGCATCTCGCCGTGGGTGGTCACTGCCGAAGCCCTTGAACCGTTCCGTCGTGCCCAGCCTGCGCGCCCAGAAGGTGATCCGCAGCCATTGGCCTACTTGCTGGATGCTAAAGACCAAGCCCAAGGTGCGTTAGATATCGAACTGGAAGTGTTGCTGTTGACCGAGGCGATGCGTGAGCAAAATCTGCCGGCCCAACGTCTGGGTTTGAGCAACACCTTGAACATGTACTGGACCGCGGCTCAATTGGTTACTCATCACAGCGTCAACGGTTGCCAATTGCAGCCTGGTGACTTGTTCGGTTCGGGGACTTTGTCGGGGCCTGATCGCTCGCAACTGGGCAGCCTGCTGGAAATCACCGAGGGCGGTAAACACCCGGTGGAATTGGCGTCGGGCGAAGTGCGTAAATTCCTCGAAGACGGCGACGAAATTATCTTCCGAGCCCGTTGCACGCGTGAAGGTTTTGCCTCCATTGGTTTCGGCGAGTGCCGGGGCAAGATCATCGCTGCGCACTGACAGGAGCGAGCCATGCAACTCTTTACCTATTACCGCTCGACGTCGTCCTACCGGCTACGAATCGCGCTGGCGCTCCAAGGGTTGGATTCAGGCAGACGATGGCAGCGGCCTCATTCAGTCACCGGCAATCATCGAATACCTTGAAGAGCGCTATCCGGCGCGGCCATTGCTGTCCAAAGACCTGCTTACACGTGCCCACGAACGGGCAGTTGCGGCCTTAGTGGCCTGTGATATTCACCCCTTGCACAACGTCAGCGTGCTCAACCAACTGCGCCAACTGGGGCAGAGCGAAGACCAAGTGACTCAATGGATCGGGCATTGGATCGGTCAAGGTTTGGCTGCCATCGAGCAATTAATCGGTGATAACGGCTATTGTTTTGGGCCAGAGCCTGGCCTAGCAGATGTGTACTTGATACCGCAGTTATATGCGGCAGAGCGATTCAACGTATCGCTGGCGGCCTACCCGCGTATTTCGCGGGTGGCGGCATTGGCGCTGCAGCACCCAGCCTTTATTCAGGCACACCCGGCACGGCAGCCAGATACACCGACGTAACGGGCTACGAGTTTTGATTTCAACGATGAAAAGATCAAAAGATCGCAGCCTGCGGCAGCTCCTACCAAAAACAGAAGCAGCGCCGGTTGTGGCCGCAACAACGCAGATGACACAAAAAAGATCACAACGATGAGCTGTAGGAGCAGCCGGTCGACGCTCAATTGCTCGCGATCTTTTGCCTTTAACGATCAAAAGATCGCAGCCTGCGGCAGCTCCAAAAAAGGCGGCGACACAGTGGGTTCGCTTATAGCCGTAAACGCCGCAAACCCCAGACCTTATTCCTGCTCACTTCAACGACTTTTCTGGCACGGCCTATACTGGCGACTACCTGTCACAGATCGAGGGCTGGTCAATGTTTGCTCTCATGCAAAGCGCTCATGTGGAGTCGCTTCACCTCAGCATTGACCCTGTCACCGGGCTTAAAGCCGTGATTGCCATTCACAGCAGTCGCTTGGGGCCAGCATTGGGAGGGTGCCGTTATCTGGCGTATCCCAACGACGAGAGTGCCGTCAATGACGCGATCAACTTAGCCCAAGACATGAGCTACAAAGCGGCGTTAGCCGGGCTAGCAGTGGGCGGAGCAAAGGCGGTGATCATGCGTGCGCCGCATGTTGAAAGTCGCTCGGCGTTGTTTGAAGCATTTGGGCGCTGCATAGAGCAGCTCGATGGCCGTTACATCACCGCTATCGACAGCGGTACTTCCACCGCCGACATGGACTGCATCGCCCAATACACCCGGCACGTTACCAGCACCACAGCGGCAGGCGATCCTTCGACCCATACGGCTATGGGCGTGTTTTCCGGAATTCGCAGTACCGCGTCGTCGCGCTTAGGCAGCGACAATCTCGAAGGGTTGCGGGTCGCTATTCAGGGGTTGGGCAAAGTAGGGTTTGCGTTGGCAGAGCAACTGCACGCAGCCGGAGCGGAGCTGCTGGTGTGCGACATCGACCCCGGCAAGGTGCGTCTGGCCATGGAGCAATTGGGCGCTCATCCAATCGCGTGCGAAGCCTTGCTCAGCACGCCGTGTGACATTCTGGCGCCGTGCGGTTTAGGTGCCGTCTTAAACTGGCACAGCGTCGCTCAACTGCGCTGCTCAGCCGTAGCAGGGTGCGCCAACAACCAACTGGCCAGCTTACAAGTGGCCGACCAGTTGGAGCGCCGGGGCATCTTATACGCGCCTGATTACGTCATTAATTCAGGTGGGCTGATCTACATGGCCCTGACCCACCAAGGTGCACAGCCAGCAACCATCAATCAACACCTGCTGCACATCAGCCAACGCCTGACCAGCATCTACGCCCACGCCCAAGCGGAAAAACGCTCACCGGCGCGGGTTTCGGATGAGTTGGCGCACAAGCTGTTGTATGACGAGGATTAAGAGCCCGCCGCCACAGGTTCACAGGCGCTCTTGTACTGGGCTTCAAATTCAACCAACCCGGCATGGACCTTCTGCAACGTCTTGATCTGATTTGCCACCGCGCTTTTTTTTACCTCAATGGCATGGCTTACCACCTCCCATGGCAGTGGCTGCCCGCGATGGCTCTCGACAATCGCCAGCATTTCTTTGAGCTTGAAACCCAACTGCTGTGCGCATTTGATGAATTTCAGTAACTCAACAGAGTCTTGGGTGTAGACGCGGTAATTACCTAGTCGTTGAGGCGAGGGCAACAGGCCGATGTCTTCGTAGTGGCGGATGCATTTGATCGTGGTGCCTGCCAACTGCGCGGCTTTGCCGATGTACATGAAAAGTCCTTTTAATGGCTAGCCGTGCACTGCGAGCTTATCGGCTGGCGAGTACTCGGGCCTGTTGGAGCCACTTGGCTCGTTGCGTTGCGGACGAGTGTATAAGAGGGCCGAACATCAGAGTAGTCAGGGGTTTGATACCGCAAAATCTCAAGGTTGTTTTGCGCATCTGATGCACCCCCGGCATGCGGTAAATCCATCTGAAATACCACGGCGGGGTATCCATCGTGACCAGCAGGTGGGCACTACGACCTTTAAGTAATGGTTCGGGAAAAGCCTTACCTTGGCGATACTGAAAAGCAAAACCGGGTAAAAAAATGCGATCAATAAAGCCTTTCATCAGGGCTGGAATACCGCCCCACCAGATTGGAAACACCCATACCACATGCTCAGCCCATGTGATGTCCGCCTGGGCGTTGAGCAAGTCGGGTTCTAACGCTTGGATCTGGTTGTAACCTGTGTGCAATACCGGATCGAAGCGCAGCGTGCCCAGTTGCATCACGCGAACATCATGGCCTACGCCAATGGCCGCCTCAACGTAGGTGTTCGCTACGGCACTACAAAAACTGTCTGTAGAGGGATGCCCCAGAATGACCAACACTCGCTTGCTCATAATCACGCCAACCTTAAAGAAGGCTTTAACGATAGGCGTTGCCCCAAAGGGGAGAGTCAAGCGAGGGCGTGCTGATTATTCGCTTTCGACCAGCAACTCAGACAGCGCGTCGGGCTGGCTCTTGAACGCCTTGGCGAATACATCGCGATTCTTCGCCATGTAGATGCCTGCTTCTTCGACCTGCTGCTCGCTCAGGGACGGCACTGCTTTTTGCAACACTTCAGCCAGCAGCTCAGCGAGTTCGAGCATTTTGTCATGACGGTCAGCTTCGGCTTTATCCATGAACAAGCGCTCCAGATCTCGGCTGCTGCGGTATACCACTTCGACGGCCATTTACCACCTCATATGCCTTCACGATAATTTATCTTACGGATACTGTGTTTTTATACAGCTAAAAGCATAAGCCAATCATCGCGCTTTGGGTAGCGACTTTTTGACTCTAGCTGCAAATAGCCAAGCACGTGTCTAATCGCAGCTGGCCACCATCTTACTGGCGATGGCTGGCCTTTTTTCTGCATGTAGAAAGCGTCACGTTCATCGCGGATGATCCGTGTAATCGACCCTAGGAGCTGCATCGTGAGAGTAAACAAAGCTGAGAAGCTACGTCGCCGGGTTCATGAACTGGCCGAATCGATGGGCAACCTGTTCGTAGAAACCTTCCACTATCTAGCGTTGTTCGCTATTGGTGCCGTCACAGCCTGGGCGGCGGTGATGGAATTTTTGCAGATGGTAGAAAAAGGCAATATCAGCATCGACGATATTCTGCTGCTGTTTATCTACCTGGAACTGGGTGCGATGGTCGGGATTTATTTCAAAACCAACCACATGCCCGTGCGCTTTCTGATTTACGTGGCGATCACGGCGCTGACTCGGTTGTTGATTTCTAACGTGTCGCACCACAACGCGCCGGACATGGGCGTTGTGTACCTGACCGGGGCGATTCTGTTGCTGGCGCTTGCCATTTTGGTAGTGCGTTATGCGTCGTCGCAGTTTCCGTCGGTGAAGATCGAGAATCCGCATCGTAAGACCGGCGCGGGCTCAGGTGAGCATCCTGAGGTCGAGAAGGGCGAGCTGTAATCACGCGTGGTGATGCCGAATAAAAAAGGCGGGCTTACCGAAGTAAGCCCGCCTTTTTATTACACTCCTAGCGCTGAATCAGCTATTGAGTGCAGCCTGTTCTTTTTCTAGGAATTCTTCTTCGAGCAACGCATCAACGTTCTCTTTTGGCTCTTGTTCTTCGAACCCTTCAATTGGCAGCTTTGAGGCATGTTTACCACGCAGCTTACCGAACAAATGTTCCAGCTTGTGCTCCAGTTTGGTCGCCGCACCCTGCACCGCTTCTGTCAGCGTATCAGCGTCGTGGGAGACAAGAATCGGTTGGTGACCTTTGGGACGAGCCTCCATTTTGCAACGTTTGTCTTTAGTGCCAGCTTTGCCGCCATTTTCATCGGTTGCATGCACGATCACTCGAGTCAGGTCTTCCAAGTGGCGCTCGAGCGTAACTTCAACTGTAGCTTTCACCCAATTTTGGGTGCGTTCGTCAGCAGTGATGTTCTTATCGGAAAAGACTTCAATTTGCATAATGCTTCCCTTTTCTAGCGTGCTCGTGTGAGTTGTGACGGCCTTGAAACTCAAAGGTTCATCGTCTGCGCTCACCTACAGTGTTTGAGCCGATGAGCAAATATTTCAAGCACTATTTTCAAGATAAACTCTGCACCCTGATCCGCGTCAGTCTTTAATCGAGGGCAAATACCCGCGTGTGCGGGCCTTTGGCGATTTATATCAAAATGCAACCGAGGTCTGTACATACAGGGTGCGAGGTTCGCCCACGTATTTGCCCTTGTTGTTGTCGTCAAACGAGCGGGTGTAGTACTCGTGATTGAGGATGTTTTTAACCCCTACAGCGACGTTTAAGTCAGACAACTGATGACCAAAATCATAGGCCACGCGGGTGTTAAACAGCATGTAACCGGGGATCAAACCTGTGCTGCCATCGGCGCTTTCAGCGCGGGTGTTGGCATTGTCTGCGAACTGGTTGGTTTGGAACGTGCTGTCGAGGTTGGCTTTCCAAGGGCCTTCAGTGTACGCAACGCCTAAGCTGCCTTTGTTTTTCGAGGAGAACGGCACACGATTGCCTTTGTTCGGGCCGTCTTCGCGGATGGTCGCGTCAACATACGCGTAGGTGGCGTACACATCGAAACCGGCAAAAATAGGGCTAGCGCCTTCGAGGGCATAGTTAACGCTGGCTTCAATACCTTGATGGCGAGTTTTACCGCGAGCGATCACCGTATCAGTGGTTTGGTTGCTGTCGTATTGATTGTTGAAATTAATCAAAAATGCGCCGATCTCCGCGCGCAGGTTGCCATTGTCGTAACGGGTGCCGAGTTCCCACGTGCGGGCTTTTTCAGGTTTTACTTCACCGCCGGTGACCCGATTAGGCATTTGACTGTATTGCACGCTGCCAAAAGAGCCTTCGGTATTGGCGTAGATATTCCAACTGTCGGTGACGTGGTACATCACGTTCAACGCGGGCAACGGTGTGTTGTAGTCGCCTTTGTATTTCACGTGGGTCAGCAGATTGGTTTGCTGCTGTTCGATCATTTCGTAGCGAATGCCGGGTGTGAACGTCCACTTGCCGATGTCAATTTTATCGTCGAGGAATAAAGCGTGGGCTTCGGTCGCGCCACGGGTGTCGCGGTCGTTGCGGCTGCTGGTGGTCGGCAACTGGTTATTAGCGATAGGCGTGCGGTAACGCAGCTCGTGCCCGGCTTCGTTGATGTAGCGATAACCCACGCCGACTTCATGCGTGCTATCGCCCAAGTCGAAACCTTGGGCAAGGCGTGTTTCAACCCCACGCACCCAGTATTCGCGTGGTGATAGCGAGAGGAACGTGCCTTGATCCAAATAACCGCTGCGCAAGGTTTTGGTGAAGAAGCTGTTCAGCGTGAACTCGCGGCGGTCTTCCTGATAGCGATACCCAACATTGACTAGGGTGCGGCGGCC
Source organism: Pseudomonas endophytica (assembly GCF_001411475.1). Taxonomy (GTDB): domain Bacteria; phylum Pseudomonadota; class Gammaproteobacteria; order Pseudomonadales; family Pseudomonadaceae; genus Aquipseudomonas; species Aquipseudomonas endophytica. The sequence goes on from NZ_LLWH01000176.1 coordinate 70,437, forward strand.
CCAGAACTTATCGTTCGGGCGGGTCGATTGATACGGGTCTGCCTTGTAAGCCGCCGTGCTCAAACCGCCCGGCATTTGCGCTTCCCCGTCGTAGTACTGCGCCATAGCGTTGAAGCTGTTGGCGTCGTCGAGCTGGTAATTGCCTTTCAGAATCAGATCGTCGATGCGCGTATCGCTGTGTTCACGCCAGTCGCTACCACGGGTTCCTGAGTATAAAAGCGCGCCGCCCAAGCCATTGTCGGCCGTGCCGCCGGCCAGCACATTGGCGGTTTTCTTAAAGCCGTCTTGGGTGGACGAGGGGCTGGTGTCGGTCTGCAAGCCGACCTTGACGGTCGGTTCGTCGGGTATCGCACGGGTCACAAAGTTAACGATACCGCCCACGTTTTGCGGGCCATAGCGCACTGCACCGCCGCCGCGCACAACATCAACCGCGTCCATATTGCCCATGCTCACGGGCGCGAAAGATAACTGTGGCTGACCATAAGGGGCGAAAGGCACTGGAATGCCGTCCATCAACACCGTCGAGCGCGTGGCCAGACGCGGGTTTAAGCCGCGTATGCCGAAGTTGAGCGCCATATCATGGCTACCGGTGCCGTTGTTTTGCGGGGCATTAACGCCGGGGATGCGGTTTAACACTTCGCGGGCCGTAGTCGCGCCTTGGCGTTCGAATTCTTCGCGGCGGATCACGTCACGTGCGCCCGGATGCTCAAAGACATTGATCTGCGCCGCGTCGCCCAGCCAGTCGCCAACGACGCTGGATGCACCCAGCTCGATGCTCTGCGGGGCGTTCTCGGCGGGTGCTGGTTGCAGGCTGAAGGCGCCGTTACCTTCAGCGCGGGCTTGCAAGCCAGTGCCTTCAAGCAACGCCTGCAAGCCTTGCTCAGGGTTGAAGTTACCTTTCAGGCCATGGCTTTGCAGGCCGCTGGCAGCGTCTGAGTTGAACGAAATCAGCACCCCGGCTTCGCGTCCAAATTGATTCAGCGCGCTCTCAAGAGAGGAAGGTGCGATGTGATAGCGCTTGGTCTCAGTTTGAGCCGCGGCGTTGAAACTTAAACTGGCGCCCAACAATAAACTGGCTAAGGACGTAAGACGGAACGGCTGAACGGGCATGAAAAAGTCCTGAGAAGGGGATGAATCGAAGTGGCTTACCTTCTCTGTCACGCCAGATCTGAAAACAGCTCACCTTTTTGAAAATAAATACACCCCCCGCAGGCTGCGATCTTTTGATCGTTAAAAGATCGCGAGTAAGCTCAATTGCTCCCAAAAAGTAGGGGGTAGGGAGCCTACGCACGCGCCTCAACCGTCACCCAATACCGGGTAAAGCGTTTGACCTGGACCGGCAGGCTAACTTGCAACACATTGAGGACCCGCTCGCTGTCGTCCAATGGGTAGGTGCCGGAGATCAGCAAGTCCGCGACCTTGGGGTCGCAATTGAGCTGGCCGCGGCGATAGCGGCTCAGTTCGGCCAAGAAGTCTTCGAGGCGCATATGCGCGGCCACCAGCATGCCGTCGGTCCAAGCGCCGCTGCCAGCGTCCAGTGCTTGCGGGGGTCTCCAAGCTTGGCGGTTAAAGCTCACCTGTTGATTCGCCTGCATCCACAATGGGCTGGCTGTGTGAGCGGCTGGTGTCAGCGCGACCCGACCGCCAAACACTGCAAGTTGTGTGCGGTCAGTGAATTGGCGTACGTTCAAGCGCGCGGCCTGCGGCTGCAACAGGCCGTCGGCGGTGAGTACGTGCAGAGGGCGTGAGTCTTGGGCGGTCACTAAATGCATTTCGCCTTCAAGCAAGCGAATCACGCGCTGTTGGGCGTTGAACGTCACATCAATCGAGCTGGCCGTATTGAGCTGGATCTGGCTGCCGTCCTGCAATTGCACGTTGCGCCGCTGACCCACCGGGCTGCTGTAATCGGCCAGCAGTGGGGTGATCGGCAGTTGGTCGCGCAGGCCATAGGTCAGTGCCGAGCCTGCACCCAACAACAGTAAAAGCTTGAGGGCGTGACGACGGCTGGTACTTTTCGGCGCGTTCAGCGCCGCGTGGGCCAGAGGCGATGACAAGCCGCGTAAACGTTGGTTGACCCGCTGAATATGCTCCCACGCCCGTTGATGTTCACTGTGCGCGCTTAGCCAGTGTTCCCACGCGTGTTGGCGCCGTGGGCTGAGCGCGCCGCCCTGCATTTCTACCAGCCAGCTCACCGCTTGCTCGGCGACCCCCGGCGAAATAGCGGGCGGGTTGTTAAAGGCGCCGTTCACAGGGCGAAGTAGCAGCGCAGGGCGGCTTTGTTCAAGTGACGTTTGACCGTGGCAATCGAAATGCCCAACTGAGCGCCGATCTCGGCATAGCTCAAGCCATCGACCTGTGCCAGCAAAAAGGCGCGCTTGACCGGTGCGGGCAGGCCGTCGAGCAATTGATCCAGCTCGGCGAGGGTTTGCAGAATGATGGCCTTTTCTTCTTCTGACGGCACCAGTACTTCGGGCTGGTCCGCCAGTGCCTGTAAATAGGCATGCTCCAGTTCTTGGCGTCGATAGTGGTTGAACAGCACGCGTTTGGCGACCACGGTCAGAAAAGCCCTAGGTTCGGCAAGAGTCGGCGTTTCGCGGGCGGTGAGCAGCCGCATAAAGGTGTCTTGGGCCAGGTCGGCAGCACCTTGCGGGCAGCCCAGCTTGCGCCGCAACCAGGCTGTGAGCCAGTTGTGGTGGTCCTGATACAGAACCTCGACGGTATTTGACGGGGGCAACGACCACTCCAACTGCGTTCACAACGCTTTAGAGAACAAGAATTGTTCGCATTGTAGGGGCGAGTGATCGTATTGAGCAATCATCCTTGCGCAACGGCGTCAGAACAGCCTGTCATCTGTTTTTGCATATGAGAATATTTATCATTAATATCCGCTCTCTTTTTTGACTCCCGTCTCGACCCCCATGAATCCTCCCGAACTCAAGGATGACCCCGGCATTGAATCGCGCCAAGGACGTGCGCATTTTCTGCAGGTGTTTTTATCCCAACGTCCTCAAATGGAGGCGTTGGTCAGGCGCCGGGTGGGCTGCCGGGCCACTGCCGCCGATCTGGTTCAGGATTTATTTTTACGTTTCTGGCGACGACCTTTAGTCCAAGTCGAAGAGCTGGGTACGTATTTATTGCGCTGCGCGGGCAATATTGCGATTGATCATCTGCGCAGTGAGGGCACCCGAGACCGACTCAACCAGCAGTGGGAGGCCGCGCCCGATGCGCAGGCCAGCGAGCCACAGGCGGCGTTGGAGGCGGGCAATGATCTACGTCAGGTCGAGGCGGCGTTGCGCAGCTTGCCTGAGCGCACGCGACATATTTTTTTGCTCAACCGAATTCATGGGCGCACCTATGCCGAAATCGCCAAGGTGATGGGCGTGTCCCAAAGTGCCGTCGAAAAACATATGATGCGCGCCCTAGAGGCCTGCAAGGCCAGCTTGCGCGAGCCGCCAGGGACAGCACAGTGAACCCGTATTCTGAGATCCAGGTGACACCCGAGCAGGAGCGCACGGCGCTGCAATGGTTGAGCGTGCTGCACGATCAGCCCGACAGCGGCGATCAAGCGACCTTCAGCCGCTGGCTGCAAGCCGACCCCGCTCATGCCCAAGCTTACGCTCAAGCTCAAGTCATCTGGGAGCTGAGCGAAGTGGCAGGCAACACGCTGGCCAATGAAGAAGCGTTGATGATGCAACGCTACCTATCGCAGATCAACGCCCGCCGCCGGACTCGCCTGACACGGTGGTCCAGTGGCTTAGCAGTGGCTGCGTGTTTGGTACTGATGGTCGGCGTGTTCGCCGGCTGGCAACCCTTGCGTTGGTTTAATGACCTCGGCGCCGATTTCGTCAGTGCGCCGGGGCAAGTGCGAACGCTGGCCTTGGCCGATCAAACCGAGGTCACGTTGGGGGCTGACAGTGCCATCGCGGTGAATTTTAGTGGCAATGAGCGGCATGTTGAATTACGTCGCGGTGTGGCGTTTTTTCACGTCACCCACACCGGCCAGCCTTTTGTAGTAGAGGCCGACGGCGGCGAGGCACAGGTCTTGGGCACCGAATTTGAAGTCCGTTTACAGCCCACCGGGGCGCAGGTCACGGTGTTAACCGGGTGGGTGGGGGTCAAGGCTGATAAAAATGCATCGCAGCAGATTCTGACCGCCGATCAACAAGTGGCCTACGCGTCTGGCAGAGCAGACAGGGCGCACCGTATCGACAGCGCCGCGCAGTTGGCTTGGCGTACGGGCTGGCTGACGTACTACAAAACACCGCTGGTCGACGTTATATCTGATCTCAAACGTTATTACCCAGGGCAAATTGTGTTGCTCAACACGGCGCTGGGTGAGCGGCGCATCAGCGGCAGCTTCCCCAGCCAAGACCCACAAGCGGTGATTAATTCGCTGCAAGGCGTGTTGGGGTTTGAGCAACACAACGCCTTTGGGCGGGTGATTGTTCTGCGCTGATGGCCTGGCCGGTGAGGCTCTTGACCCGCCAATAAAATTATTTTTCAACATCCGGTGAGGTAAACCCTGAGCTCATCCGTGTAGTGCTTGAAAATGCGAAAAGTTCGTATTCCGTAGCGAGTCACACACAGGTCATGAGCATGAAGTCCAGGGCAAGGTCAGCGGCAGGTGGTTCGGTAAAACAGTGGATGGGCGCGTCTGCACTGGTGATGGCGGGGCTGGCGCTCAGTCCATTGAGCATGGCGTTGGCCCAAGACGCTAGCCAACAGCAATCGGCGGCGCTGTTTGATTTCAATTTACCCGCGAAACCTTTGCCTCAAGCGTTGAACGATTTCAGCCGTCTGACTGGCCTCAGTGTGGTGTACACCGATGAGGCGCCGTTCGGGTTGCAAGCCACCGCAGTCAACGGCCGCATGAGTGCGGACCAAGCTCTGCAACAATTGTTGGCGGATTCAGGTTTCAACGGTCGGCGTATCGACGCCAACACCTTTGCCCTAGAACCGCAGCCTAGCGGTGATGCTTTGAATCTGGGGGCGACCAGCATCACCTCGCAGATGCACAACGAAACGTCTTATCAGCCGCCTGCGGTCTCGTCAGTTATGCGTGGCACCGGCTCCACCATGGAGGCCCCGCAAACCATCAACGTGGTAGCCGCTCAAGTGCTTCGCGATCAGGCGCCGCGCAATTTGGATGATGCGCTGAACAACATCAGTGGCATCACGCAAGGCAATACGTTGGGCAGCACTCAAGACTCGGTGATGAAGCGCGGATTTGGTGACAACCGTGATGGCTCGATCATGCGCGATGGCATGCCCATTGTTCAGGGGCGCGCGCTCAACGCCACCGCGCAGCGGGTAGAAGTTCTCAAAGGCCCGGCTTCGTTGCTGTACGGTATTCAAGACCCCGGCGGCGTGGTTAACGTGGTCAGCAAAAAGCCGCAACTGGAGCAATACAACGCTCTGACCGTAAGCGGTTCCAGCTATGGCACGGGTAAAAACGGCAGCGGCGCTAGCCTAGACAGCACGGGTGCCCTAGGGGGGGCCGGGCTGGCTTACCGAATGATCATCGACCACGAAGATGAAGATTATTGGCGCAACTTTGGGACGCATCGCGAAACCTTGGTGGCCCCGTCGTTGGAGTGGTATGGAGACAACACCCAAGTGCTGCTGGCCTATGAGCACCGCGAATTTCTCGCGCCGTTCGACCGCGGCACGGCCATCAACCCCAACACCAACCACCCGTTGGACATCCCAGCCACGCGCCGTCTGGATGAGCCGTTCAACAACATGCAGGGGCGTTCTGATCTGTATCGTTTAGAAGTCGATCACGACCTCAATGACGACTGGAAAGCCCATTTAGGCTTTAGCTGGAACCGTGAAACCTACGACGCTAGCCAAGTACGCGTCACCGCAGTCAACCCAAAAACGGGCGTTCTGACCCGTAAAATGGACGGCACCCAAGGTGCCAACAGCACTGACCGGTTTTCAACGATTAGCGTGCAAGGCACTGTTCAGGCAGCGGGCATGCAGCATGATGTGGTGTTCGGATTCGATGATGAATACCGCAAAATCTACCGCGCCGAATTGATCCGACAGGACAGCCAGTCCACGTTTAACTACCAAAATCCGGTGTATGGCCAAGAAGTGGCAGGGACTACCGTCAGCCCTAAAGACAGCAACCAGACCGACTTGCTGCGCAGCGATTCGTTATTTGCCCAAGACTCCATCCACCTGACCGATCAATGGATTTTGGTGGCCGGTGCGCGTTTTCAGAAGTACGACCAACTGGCCGGTAAAGCTATTTCGTTCAAGGCCAGCACCGACACCAACGGCGTTAAGTGGATTCCGCGTGTCGGGTTGGTGTACCGCTACACCGATGAGCTGTCGTTGTATGGCAGCTACACCGAGTCGTTCAAACCCAATTCCAGCATCGCGCCGCTGAACGGAGGCCTGGTTCTGGATTCGGCGATTGCGCCAGAAGAGTCCAAGTCATGGGAAATCGGCGCCAAACTGGACATCCCAGGGCGTATTACCGGCTCGCTGGCGTTGTATGACATTAAAAAACGTAACGTTCTGGTATCGACCACGGTGGGTGAAGACACCTTGTATTCGACGGCGGGGCAGGTTCGCTCTCGTGGCGTGGAGTTAGACGTCAGTGGCCAATTGAGTGAGCGTTGGAGCCTGATCGGCAGCTATGCCTACACCGACGCCGAAGTCACCAAAGACACGGTCTATCAAGGCATGCGCTTGCAAAACGTGGCTAAAAACAGCGGCTCAGTGTCGGCGGTGTATGACGTCGGCAGCCTTGTCGGGGGTGACAAGCTGCGGGTGGGCGCCGGTGCCCGCTATGTGGGAGAGCGTGCTGGTGATGCGCTGAACGACTTCGACCTACCGGCGTACACCGTGGCCGATGCGTTCGCCACCTACGACACCCAGATTGAGGGGCAGGCCGTGACCTTTCAGTTCAACGTGAAAAACCTGTTTGATCGCACCTACTACACCTCGGCTGCCAGTCGTACCTTCGTCTCGATAGGTGACGCGCGGCAGTTCACACTCTCCAGCACCGTGGCGTTTTAATCCTTTGCTTGCGATCTTTTAAAAAGTCAAAAGATCGCAGCCTGCGGCAGCTCCTACAGAGGTGTGAAAACCGCGCGGTACTCACCCGGAGTGGCGCCCACGCTCTGTTTGAAGCGATTAGTAAAGTGGCTGGCGCTGGCGAATCCGCAGGCCAAAGCAATGTCGCCCAATGCCAGAGAACTGTTGCGTAGACAATCCCGGGCACGTGCCATACGGCGGGCCAGCACATACTGATGCGGCGGCACGCCGAAGCTTTCACGGAACATACGCGCAAAGTGATAGGGCGACAGCGCACACTGCGCCGCCAGTTGCCCGATGCTGATGGGCTCTGCCAGCGAGTGTTCAATGCGCTCAACCAGTTGGCGACGTTGATGGGCGGCCAGCCCACCTTTGAGCTGTAACCCGCCGCGCATACCCACCTGATTTAACACGGCGTGATCGAGCAAAGCGCTAGCCAACGTGCTGGTTAACAGGCGCTCACCTGGTTCACTCCAGTTCATTTTGATCAACTGATGAAAACGCAGACTTTGTTGCTCGTCTTCCTGGAAGGTCAGTTCGCGCAAATGCAGAGTGCGCGGTTCGCGGTCGAGCAAGGTGATGCAGCCCAGCGCGAATTGTTCCTGGCTGACATACACGTGGGCCAGCCGAATTTCGCCGTTGATGATCCACGAAGACTGATGCTCGGCGGGCAAGACGCAGAGCTTTCCCGGGGCGCCTTTGGCCCCCGGTTTTTCGCGGCGAAAGGTGCCGGTGCCGCCCGAGATGTAGCACGACAAGGTGTGATGCGTCGGTGCTTCATAGGTCCGCGCGTCGTGATGATTGCTCCACAACGCCGCGGCCATGCCGTCACCGAGTTCGGCGCAATGCTCTAGCCGCGCATTAGGCGAGCTGCCCATCGCTTGAAAGACTTGCAGGGTGTGCAGTGTGTGCATGGTCAGTTCTCCAACGCCTTGCATCCTACTCCGTCAGGCGCGGCCTGCCAGCCCCGCACAAACAAAAGCGCAAGAATCTGCAAGTGCAGCAAGGCGCCGGGCCGCACACTGAAAGCCATTGACTGGAGTGCGCCATGAACCTGTTTTTATATGTGTTGACTGTGCTGATCTGGGGCACCACATGGATCGCCCTCAAACTGCAATTGGGCGTTGTCGCGATCCCGGTATCCATCGTTTATCGCTTCGGCTTAGCTGCGCTGGTGTTGTTTGTTGTGCTGTTGCTCAGTGGCCGATTGCAAACCATGAACAAGCGCGGCCATTGGATCTGTCTGGCTCAGGGGTTGTGTCTGTTTTGCGTTAACTTCATGTGCTTTTTGACTGCCAGCCAATGGGTGCCAACCGGCTTGATTGCGGTGGTGTTTTCCACGGCCACTCTGTGGAACGCCTTGAATGCACGGGTGTTCTTCAAGCAGAAAATAGCCCGTAACGTGATTGCTGGTGGCGGCTTAGGTTTGCTGGGGCTGGCGCTGCTGTTCTGGCCAGAATTGAACGGCCATACCGCGACCCCTGAAACCTTGCTGGGCTTGGGGTTGGCCTTGATTGGCACGATGTGTTTCTCGGCGGGCAACATGCTGTCTAGCCTGCAGCAAAAGGCTGGGCTTAAGCCTTTAACGACGAATGCGTGGGGCATGTTGTATGGCGCAAGCATGCTGGCGTTGTACTGCGCGTTTAGCGGCATCCCGTTCAACATGGAGTGGAACACGCGCTACATCGGGTCGTTGTTGTACTTGGTGATTCCGGGCTCGGTGATTGGCTTTACCGCGTACCTGACGTTGGTCGGGCGCATGGGGCCGGAGCGCGCAGCGTATTGCACGGTGTTGTTCCCGCTGGTAGCGCTTAACGTGTCGGCGTTCGTCGAAGGGTATCAATGGACAGCGCCGGCCTTGGCCGGGCTGATACTGGTGATGCTGGGCAATGTGCTGGTGTTCCGTAAGCCCAAGCCAGTGGTGATGGAGGCTAAATACAGTCTGTAGGTGCCGCGTAAGGCTGCGATTTTAAAGATTAAAAGATCGCAGCCTGCGGCAGCTCCTACGGGGTGGGTCAGCCCTTAAACACCTGCGGGTTGACTAGGTCTTGCGGGCGCTCGCCCAGTAAGGCGCTGCGCAGGTTGTCCAGCGCACGATTGGCCATCGCTTCACGAGTTTCGTGGGTTGCTGAACCGATATGCGGCAAGGTCACGGCGTTTTTCAAGGCAAACAACGGCGACTCGACTAACGGTTCTTTCTCGTACACATCCAGACCTGCGCCGCGAATCGTGTTGTTTTGCAGTGCTTCAATCAACGCCACTTCGTCCACTACCGGACCGCGCGAGATGTTCACCAGAATCGCGCTTTTCTTCATCAGCTTCAGCTCACGCTCGCCGATCAAGTGTTTGGTTTTCTCGCTTAATGGCACTACTAGGCACACGAAGTCTGCTTCGGCCAGCAACTGATCGAGGGTACGAAATTGCGCGCCCAGTTCTTGCTCAAGCTCGGTCTTGCGACTGTTACCGCTGTACAGAATAGGCATGTTGAAACCCAGGCGACCGCGGCGGGCCACGGCTGCGCCGATATTGCCCATACCGACGATGCCCAAGGTTTTGCCATGCACATCAGTGCCAAACAATGCGGGCCCTACGCTGGCCTTCCATTCACCGGCCTTGGTCCACGCGTCCAGTTCGGCAACACGACGGGCACTGCTCATGATCAAGGTAAAACCCAAGTCGGCAGTGCTTTCGGTCAGCACATCCGGGGTGTTGGTGAGCATAATCCCGCGTTCGTTGAAGTAATCGACGTCGTAGTTGTCGTAACCCACCGACACACTGGAGACGACTTCAAGATGCTTGGCGCTGTCTAACGAATTGCGCCCCAGCTTACGACCGACACCGATCAAGCCGTGGGCGTGCGGCAAGGCTTCTTCAAACTGGGCGTTGATGTCGCCCAGCGAAGGGTCCGGCACGATAACGTTAAAATCCTGGCGCAGTCGCTCGACCATTGCTGGCGTGACGCGGCTGAAGGCAAGTACGGTTTTCTGGGTAGTAGAAGAACTCATCGGTACAAGGCTCGTCGGCTGTCGGGAATGTAAGCACGCTATCATTCCTGCCGATCATCCGCCAATCCCAGGTGTCATCCGCTGAAGCGGCCGCTGGCTTCGATCTTAAGATTTCAGCTATAAGCGGCCAACTCAGCCTGATGCGCGGCCAGAAGCTCAGGCAGTGTGCCGCGCAGGAACTCAACCCAGGTTTTGATCTTCGCATCCAAGTACTGACGTGACGGGTAGATGGCGTACAGGTTGAGCTCTTGTGAGCGATATTCAGGCAACATCCGCACCAGCGTGCCGTTGCGCAGACCTTCGATGGCCGAATACAGCGGCAATACACCCACGCCCATGCCGCTGATGATCGCGTTGCGCATGGCGTCAGCCGAGTTAACCAAAAAAGGTGAGGAGTTGATCAAGACCATTTCTTGACCTTCAGGGCCTTCGAACACCCACTTGTCCAATGCAATCACCGGGCTGACCAAGCGCAGACAAGCATGATTGAGCAGGTCGCTGAGCTTGAGCGCATTGCCGTGGGTTTTCACATAATCGGGTGAGGCACAGATGATGCTGTAAGTGATGCCCAAACGCTGCGACACAAACCCGGAATCCGGCAGTTCGGTGGCCAGCACGATAGAAACGTCGTAACCCTCATTGAGCAAATCAGGCACGCGATTGGCCAGTGTGAGATCGAACGTGACGTCAGGGTGAGACTTGCGATAACGGGCGATGGCGTCGATCACAAAGTGATGGCCAATGCCGGTCATGGTGTGCACTTTCAGTTGGCCGGCTGGGCGCGAATGGGCATCGCTGGCCTCGGCTTCGGCTTCTTCGACATACGCCAAAATTTGTTCACAGCGCAGCAAGTAACGCTTACCGGCTTCGGTCAGGGCGATACGTCGGGTGGTGCGATTGAGCAAGCGGGTTTGCAGGTGAGCTTCAAGGTTGGAGACTGCGCGCGAGACGTTAGCGGTGGTGGTGTCCAGAAGCGCGGCGGCTGCGGTAAAGCTGCCGGCTTCGGCCACGCAACTGAAGGCGCGCATGTTTTGCAAAGTGTCCATGAAGTGCTCTCAAGGGGCGGTATAGGGGACAGCAACAAAGTGTGACATGAAGTTTCTGATTTTACTGACAGGATCGCATTCGACTTACGGATTATTCTGTTAACGGTAATAAACAATCGCAGTTATGCCAGCTTATCGTCGCCCCTGCCAAGCCATAGACTTATCGACGTCGAAAAACCCCCTCCCTTGTCAGGAATTTGCAGCAGTGCAGCGTCGCATCAGCAGAGAGCTTAAAGCCCTCAGTGTTCTGGCTTTATCGTTGGCATTAAATGGCTGTATCGGTTTTGCAGGTATTGCACCCAAGGGCGAAATGCTCAATGCCAATACCTTGGCCACTGACGAGGCGATTCAAAGCGCCGCGCAAGACGCAAACTGGCCCCAAAGCCAATGGTGGCGCGCCTATGGCGACCCTCAATTAGACAATTGGCTCAGCTTGGCTATTCAAGGTAGCCCGACCATGGCCATCGCCGCTGCCCGCGTGCGTCAGGCCAAAGCGATGGCCGGTGTGGCCGAGTCGGCTGAATCCTTGCAAGTGAACGGCGAATCAACCCTCAAACGTCACCGCTGGCCGTCAGACCAGTTCTACGGCCCCGGTGATCTGGACAGCGCCAATACGTGGGACAACAACGCCCAGTTGGGTTTCAGCTATGCGCTTGACCTGTGGGGGCGTGAACGCAACACCACCGAGCAGGCGGTGGACATGGCGCACATGAGCGTAGCCGAGGCGCGTCAAGCGCAGTTGGAATTGCAGAGCAACGTGATTCGCACCTATATCCAGTTATCGCTGAACTACGCGCAACTCGACATCGTTGAAGCGACCTTGCGCCAACAAGTACAGATCTGTGACTTAGCTCAAAAGCGTCTGGATGGCGGCATTGGCACCCACTTTGAAGTCAGTCAAGCGCAAGCGCCGCTGCCCGAAACCCATCGCCAAATCGACGCCCTAGAAGAAGAAATCGCCCTGACGCGTAACCAACTGGCCGCATTGGCTGGCAAAGGTCCGGGGGAGGCTGCACGTCTCAAGCGCCCGACGCTGGCGTTGAATACCGTACTCAAGTTGCCCTCAACCTTGCCCGCGCAGTTACTTGGCCAGCGCCCTGACGTGGTTGCCAGCCGTTGGGAGGTTGCTGCTCAAGCCCGCGGCATTGACGTCGCCCATGCCAATTTTTACCCGAATGTGAACTTGGTAGGCAGCCTGGGCTTTATGGCCACAGGCGGCACCGCGCTGGGTTTTTTGACGGCTCAAAAAATGAGCTACAACGTGGGCCCGGCCATCTCCTTGCCGATCTTTGATGGCGGCCGCTTGCGCTCTGAACTGGGCGCAGCCTCCGCGGGCTATGACTTGGCAGTCGCCAAGTACAACCAGACGCTGGTGAACGCCCTTAAAGGGGTTTCTGACCAATTGATCAAACGCCAGTCGATGGACAAGCAGCAGGTATTCGCGGCGGAGTCAGTCGCTGCGGCGCAAAAAACCTACGACATCGCCATGGTCGCCTATCAGCGGGGCCTGACCGACTACCTCAATGTGCTCAATGCCCAGACCTTGTTGTTTAGCCAGCAACACATCCAGCAGCAGGTCGAGGCGGCGCGCTTACGTGCCCATGCCGAACTGGTGACGGCATTGGGTGGCGGCCTGCAAGCAGGTAGCGATGCGCCCAAGCTGACGCGCCCCCTGTAGGGCTGAGCTTGCTCGCGATCTTTTGATATTCAAGCTCGCTCCTACAGGCCGAACGTTTTTCTGGAGATGTAGATGAACCCTTTATCTGCCCCGATACGCTGGCTGTATTCGCTGGAATGGCGCCGCGGTTTTTTTGACTGGGCGCGCAGCGATGGTGTGACCTGGGTGCATATTTTCAAAGTCTTGATTGCTGCCTTCCTGACCCTATGGCTGGCCATGCGTCTGGAACTGCCGCAACCACGTACCGCCATGATCACCGTCTTTATCGTGATGCAACCGCAAAGCGGCCAAGTGTTCGCCAAAAGCTTTTATCGGTTTTTAGGCACCCTGACCGGGTCGGCGGTAATGGTGGCGTTGATCGCCTTGTTTGCCCAAAACACCGTGTTGTTTCTAGGCTCGCTGGCGATATGGGTCGGTATCTGCTCGGCCGGTGCGGCGCGTTGCCGTAACTTTCGAGCCTATGGTTTCGTTCTGGCCGGTTACACCGCAGCGATGGTCGGTCTACCCGCATTGGCACACCCGGACGGTGCGTTTATGGCCGCGGTCTGGCGCGTGCTGGAGATCTCGCTGGGCATCTTGTGCTCAACCGTGGTCAGCGCCGCGATTTTGCCCAAAACCGCTGGCGCCGCGATGCATGACGCGCTGTATAAACGCTTTGGCGTGTTTGCCGGGTTTGTGGCTGAAGGTCTACGCGGGCAATCAACGCAACAAGCCTACGAAGCCAGCAACGTGCGCTTCATCGGTGAAAGCGTGGGCCTAGAAGGCATGCGTAGCGTGACGGTCTTTGAAGACCCGCACATGCGCCGTCGCAGTGGTCGTCTGAGCCGTCTAAACAGCGAGTTTATGGCCGTGACCACGCGCTTCAATGCCCTGCATCAACTGCTGGCACGGTTGCGTTCGCGCGGGGCCGGGCAGGGGATTTCGAGGGTCGAACCCGAGATGGAATTACTGGCGCAGTTGCTTGAGGCTTATTCCGGCCGCGCGTTGACCGATAAAGACGCTGCGGTTCTAGCCGAGCAATTGGCCGAATTCAAAGCCCGCTTGCCCGCGCAGATACGCGCCCTGCGGGTGAGCTTTTTGGACAGCCAACCCAGCGACACTGAGTTTTTAGACTTCAACACCGCCTTTGAGCTGCTATTTCGGTTTGTCGACGATTTACACAACTACGCGCTCACCCACGCGTCGCTGGCCGATCATACCCACGAGCGTGAGCGTTGGGACCAGCCGTTTATCTCGCAGACCAACTGGTGGTCGGCGGCGGCGTCAGGGATTCGGGCAGCCTTTATTCTGGTCGTGCTGGGCACTTACTGGGTGATGACGGCCTGGCCGAGCGGCGCCACCATGACCCTGATTGCCGCCGCCACCGTTGGCCTGTCGGCCGCCACACCCAACCCTAAGCGCATGGCCTTTCAAATGGCGTGCGGGACGTTTATTGGGGCGGTGGTGGGTTTTGTCGAAATGTTCTTTGTGTTACCGAACATTGATGGTTTCCCGTTGCTGTGTTTGGTCCTCGCTCCCGTCATCGTCTTCGGCTCGTTTCTGACCTCTCGGGCCAATTACGTGGGTGTCGGGCTTGGCTTGCTGATCTTTTTCAGCACCGGTTCGGTGCCCGACAACCTGACGATTTACAACCCGTATCAGTTCATCAACGACTACATCGCCATGGTGATGGGCATGCTGGTGTGTGCGGCGGCGGGGGCAATTATTTTGCCGCCCAACAGCCATTGGCTATGGAGCCGACTGGAACAAGACCTGCGTGAACAAGTGGTGTACGCCATCAGCGGCAAGTTGCGCGGCTTGAGCTCCAGCTTGGAAAGCCGCACCCGTGACCTGATGCATCAGGCTTACGGCTTAGCGGCGGGTCAGCCCAAGGTGCAACGTGAACTGCTGGGCTGGATGTTCGTAGTGCTGGAAGTGGGCCACGCGATCATCGAGTTGCGCAAAGAACAGGCGATTTTGCCAATTCACCCGGCCTATGCCGAATCGCAGCCGTGGCGTCAGGCCATTCGGGTGATGGGCCGTGCGCTGGTGCGCTTGTTTATCGTCCCTAACGCTAACAACCTTGAACGTGGGTTGATCGCTGTGGATCACGCCATTAGCCGCGTTCAAGCCGCCGACGAACCGTTTGCGCGCAACTTCGACACCTCAGCGTTGGTGCGGGTGCAAAGCTATCTGCACTTTATCCGCACCTCACTCCTAGACCCGCAATCACCGCTGGCGGCCCACGCTCAGCCGCAAGGACTTGAACATGCCTCGTGAAATCGCCTTTCACGGCGTCTACATGCCCACCATGACCCTGATGTTTTTTATCGCGGCGGGGTTGGCATGGGGCTTTGATCGACTGTTTTCTGGCTACGACTTGTATCGTTTTTTCTGGCACCCGGCGCTGCTGCGTCTGAGCCTGTTTGTGTGTCTTTTTGGCGCCTTGGCGCTCACTGTTTACCGTTGAGACTGATCCGATGAAAAAGTTCTTCAGCCTACTTGCCACCTTGCTGGTGTTGACCCTTGCGATAGGCATTGGCCGTAGCCTTTGGGAGCATTACATGAACACCCCGTGGACCCGCGACGGGCGTGTCCGAGCGGACATCATCAACGTCGCCGCAGACGTCAACGGCTACGTGGTGAACGTGCCGGTCAACGATAACCAGTTGGTGAAAAAGGGCGATGTACTGCTAGAAATCGACCCTGAGCACTACCAAATTGCCGTCAAGCAAGCCGAGTCGCTGTTGGCCTCACGCAAAGCCACGTGGGAAATGCGCAAACAGAACGCCCGTCGTCGAGCAGACATGGACAACCTGGTGATCTCCCGTGAAAACCGCGATGACGCCAGCAACATTGCTGACTCGGCGCTGGCGGATTATCAGCACGCCCAAGCGCAACTTGATGCGGCCAGGCTCAACCTCAAGCGCACCAAGGTGGTGGCGACGGTTGACGGCTACGTGACCAACCTCAACGTGCATCCAGGCGACTATGCCCGGGTTGGCGATCCGAAAATGGCCGTGATCGATAAACACTCGTTTTGGGTGTATGGCTTCTTCGAAGAAACCAAACTGCCGCACATTCGCGTTGGCGACAGCGCTGAACTGCAAATGATGAGCGGTGAGGTATTAAAGGGCCACGTAGAAAGCATCTCGCGAGGCATCTACGACCGCGACAACCCGCAAAGCCGCGAGTTAATCGCCGACGTGAACCCGACGTTCAATTGGGTTCGGTTGGCCCAACGTGTCCCGGTGCGTATCCACATCGACGAAATCCCGGAGGGTTACCTGCTGGCAGCCGGCACCACCTGCACCGTGATAGTTGATCAGGCGGGTCAATAAGGGTATGTGAGTATGAGTAGAGCGGCTGCTACCTAAGTGGACGCATGCCCCTTAAACAGCTTATTGCCTGGAGATGACATGTTCAGCCACATTCAGATTGGCGCTCGTGACCTTACGACCCTGATTGCTTTTTACGATGCGGTACTCATGGCGTTGGGATTAACACGCCTACCGGATGCTAACGATGGCGGCCCCGCCGGAGCGGGCTGGCACCGTTCTGGGCACAGTTGGCCACAGTTTTATGTTCAATTACCTTTTAACGGATTACCTGCAACCTCGGGCAACGGTGTACAGGTCAGCTTTGCCGCAAGCTCCCAGGAGCAAGTACGCGCTGCCTGGGAAGCTGCGATGGTATCAGGTGGCCAGGATGAAGGGGCTCCCGGTTTGCGACCGCAGTATGCTGCCGACTATTTTGGAGCCTATTGCCGAGATCCAGAGGGCAATAAACTCTGTTTTGTGCATGCTGAAGGCTTGAAATGACGGGCCACTATGTCTCCAACTTTTGGGCGCAGTTGATTCTTTAACGATCAACAGATCGCAGCCTGCGGCAGCTCTTATCAAACATGCATTAAGTTATTGATTTCAAAAGGCGCCACTGTGTTTGTATTTACACAGGGTGTGTTGGCAGACAAATATCCCGTGTAGGAGCTGCCGCAGGCTGCGATCTTTTGATGTTGCGGTAGAAGATCAAAAGATCGCAGGCTGCGCCAGCTCCTACAACGTTTAGGGCGCAGATCATCCATGCGTAGGAGCGAGCTTGCTCGCGATCTTTTGATCTAAGAAGCCCCGTTAAACCGCGCTGGCCTCACACACATTTTGCGCAGAGAGCAACCCGTCAGCGATTACACATCGCCTCAACATCCGATCAAGCAGTCACTGACTCAACCCGCAACAAACGTTTCGTGCAGGTGGCGCCACACCACCACACCTGTGGCGTTGCGCTCAAACACCACAGTCGCCCGACGGTCTGTGCGATTACCGTTGTGTTCTTCTTGCAACTCTCGATAGCTAACCACCGCGCCCTCGGCGTGCAACGCAATACCTTGGAACTCGCTAAGGGTGATGGTTAACCCCGGACGCGCCCCACGCAGTTGCTCAAATAGCCCCTCTACACCGTCGGCATCCAACACCTTGCCCGTGCACGTCACCATCGAAAACTGCGGTGAGAAGCGTGCGAGCAGGGTGGGCAGCACGCCAGGCGTAAGCCCGGAAAACCAGCCTTCAATTTCAACATGGGTTTTGGTTACATGTTCAAAGTAGATCGAATAATCAGTCATCACTATGTCCAGGTTAAGGCGCCAGCAAGGCCAGCACGTGCGGAGTATTCAGGCGTAACACGAGAATGAGCGGCGCCAGCGTTAATGCGCAACCGATGGCAAAGCATAGGGCAAAGGCGTTGGGCGTCGAGGTGATTGTGCTTAAGGTCGCAAACACCGCCATCATCAGCGCCGGGCCTAGCAGGAAGCTCAACTGCCGGTTGAGATTCCACAGCGCGCTGGCGTGCCCCATGCGCTCGGCTGTCACATCAATAAAGGCGGTATTTTGCGCGGTGCTACTGCACAAGCTGCCACCAAAGCCCATCAACGCGTAAAGCAGCATCGCCAGCCAGGTGTTGTTGCTGTCCAGTTGAATCAACAAGCCAATGCCCAACGCTTGTGCGCTCATCCCCAGCAGCAGTAATGGCTTAGGGCCGAGACGGTTGAATTGAACACGGCTCAACGTGATGCCCACTGCGGAGGCCAGCGCCCACGGCAGCATCAATGCGCCGGTCTGGGTGGGGCTAAAGCCCAACTGATGCAGATACAAAATACTCACCAGTTGCGTGCCGATAAAAATCCCCGCCACACACACGTACATAAGCATGGCGACCCGTAGCAGCGGGCTTTTCAGCAAACCGCCCATGTGCTGGGCACCGCTTGCTAGGCTGCTGAAGCTGAGCGCAGGGCGCGAGGTGAGGCGCGGCTCAGGTTTGAGCCACAGCCCAGCCAGCATCAAGGCCAGCACGGCAAATGGCAGGTTGGCGTAAAAAATCCCACGCCATGACCATGACTCAACCACCCAGCCGCCGAGCGCCGGTGACAGCGCGGGCACCAGCAGCGCGACCGATAGAATTATCGACGTCAAGCGCGCCCGCTCACGCACCGGAAAGTGTCGGTAGACCATGGCCTGACCGACCGGAATCAATAATCCGCCGCCCAAGCCTTGGAGCAACCGCCAACCAATCAGGGTTTCTATGGAAGACGCTTGCGCCACACACCACGACGCGACACTGAACAACACGAGCGAGGCTACGATCAGGCGCTTTTCGCCAAACACCGCCGCGAGCCACACACTGGGCAAGATAATCAGCGTAAGGCCGAGCATGTAGGCATTACCGATCCAAGCCAGTTGATTGACCGAGGCGTGCAAGGTCTGGCCGATCTGCGGATAAGCAATCGACGCCGCGAACATGTTGACTAAGTCCAGTGCAAAGCCCAGTAAATACACCAACGCGAGTTTGTTGCGATAAGCCATGCGGGGCTCCTTGATAGAGCCTGCACAGTAAGCAGCTTTTTCGTTTAGAGAAACCGTCAGCGGCCTGCTAGATTGTCAAAATTATTTTGACAATTGGCGGGTTAAACATGGTCAGTCTCGATCGTTTCGACACCTTTAAGGCTGTGGTCGAAGCGGGCTCTTTAACCGCCGCCGCTGATTTACTGGGCCAGACCCGAGCGGTGGTCAGTTTCAACATCAAACGGCTGGAGGCTGAACTGGGGGTGACCTTGCTCACACGCAATACCCGGCGCTTGGCACTGACCGAGGCGGGTGAGCGTTTCTATCTGCGCTGCTTGAGCATGCTCGAAGAAGCCCGACTGGCGATTGATGAGGCGCGCAGTGAACACACCGAACTCAAGGGCACGTTGCGCATCACCACCACGGTGGAATATGCGTTGGCCAAAGTGGTGCCCGCGCTGGAATTGTTTCGCACCCTACACCCTGATCTGGATGTGCATCTCTCAACGTCCTCAACCCATGCCGACCTGATCTCAGAGCGTTTTGACGTAGCCCTTAGGCTGGGCCGCATCCTCGACTCCAGCCATCGCGCCGTGCAGTTGAGTACCTTTGACATTCTTGCAGTGGCTTCGCCGACCTTTATCGCCAATCAGTTGCCGATCAATAGCGTACAAGCCCTTGAGCAAACCCCGTGGCTGGAACACGGGAGGGTTGGGGAATTGAGCATCACCGAGTTGAGTAGCGGGGTCGTTAGGCCCTATCAACCCAACCCGGTAAAAGCGCGAATCAAAGCCGACAACTCATCGGTATTGCAAGCGTTTGCATTAACCGGGCAGGGCGTGGCGATCCTGCCCGACTGGCTAATCGAGGACGATTTGAAGGCGGGTCGGTTAGTGCACTTGCTGCCCGGCTGGCAACTCACGCGCCAAGGGATTTACGCGTTGTACCCCGACACTCGGCATCTGCCGCTAAAGGTGCGGGTGTTTATTGATTTTATGAAAAACAGTCGATGACTCCCATAGCATCACTCACGTGGTGGCTGCCTTTAGCTCATCTAAAAGTTCAGATCGAATGTGGATCAAAGGCCTCTTTGTGCTGACTTTTTGGTATTTGAAATATCGGCTTGGTAAGTGTCAGAAAATATGGGGAAAGCCAAAAATAGAGTGAGCTTTTGAGCGAGGAATTATGTGCTATTTAAAATTGTGTCGGTGGTGGCTGGCAATGGCTTAAGGGTTTTCCTGCTAAATTGTAGGGTACTTCCTTAAATCTTTAACAGTTGATTTTATGTGTTGTTTTTAGTTTTTCCTCATTCTAGTGTGCTTGTCGTTAGCAGGCGTTTATTGGGTGGGGAAGCATATGCGTACTCTGTGTTCGTTTAAGAAGCTTGCGATTCTTATTTGGATTGTTAATCTAAGTGCCATCTGTGCTTCTACGCTAAGTTATATTTACCTCTCTTATTACACGTATAAAGAAACCGGTAGTTTGCTTTACTCGCAGATTGTGCTGTTTTCACCCATGGTCTTGCCCGTCTTGTTTGTTGGGCAGATTTATAGGCTGTCTGATCGGGTTTCTCCGCGCACACTGCTGATGTTGTCCAATTTTTTAGCATTGATAGTGGTAGTGTTGGTTTACTCGTTACTGCCAAGTTTTGCACTTGTTGCGATTATTGGCGGCATTTTAATTGGAACAATAGACGCGGTACAGCGGGTGGGCCGAATCGTTGCCATCAAATGTTATTTCAATTCATCGAATATCGAATCAACCCTTCCTTTAACCCTGACAGCACAGTTCATCGCAGGAGGTATTGCCGGCGCTGCAATGATGATGGTCAAGGGTAATATGGTGCCTTGGCATGCGCTAGTGATCACTGCCGTGTTGTTTTCCATAGCGGCCTTCGCCGCCTTTGTGTTGCCTCGCGTGGAGCGCCCGAAGACTGCCTCAGTCCCCGAGTTTTCGGCGCTAATTCGAACATTTAAGAATCTTTTATATACTCATCCTCAATTGCGTCGTAGTTTCTGGCAGTTCATTATTTTCGTAAGTGTTTATCAAGGTTTTTTCAACGTGTCGCGCATTACCCTGCCAGCCCATGTTCTCAGTTTGTCGGAGAGTTATGTGGGCTTGCTGCAAGCGGTCAATAGCATAGCCGCTCTGGGGGGGGCTATTTTTTACTACGTGTTGAGTAAGCGTGGCTACAGAGTGGCGCCACTTTTTATGGCTGCTATCAGCGCATTTTTCATGGCAATAGCTTCCGGTGGTACCAGTGTGCTCTCTAGTTACGGTGCTTATTTTTTCTATATTTTTTTCTTTGAATTAGTGTTTTTTAAGTTGCAATCCGATGTCGTGCTTGCAACACCTGACGATGCTATGCCGCTGATTGCGTCAGTTCAGTATGCGGGGGTCTATGCTGGCATGATTGTAGCAATATTCGTCGGTTCATTATTGCTTGAGTACATGGGCTTGTTTTGGGTGAGTTTAGTATTTATCGCTTTTTATTTCGCAGTTTTTCAGTGTATGGATTTGTCTTTTAAATCTGTTAAGCGGCCTGTCTAGGGAAGTTGAAATCTCGATCTTTTGGGAAGTTTTCGACAAGCAAATGAATAGGCTGTGTGGATTGGAAGTCTGTTTGTAGCTTGTTCTGGTTTTTAAATAAAATAAGGAGGTCGTCAGTGATGCGTCAGATAGCGTCGATATTCCCGTTTATTCGATTTTTTGATCTGGCTAATGGGGTAACAGCTTTTAATATCTTGTTGTCTTTTGCCTCGGTGGCGGCAGCACTACAGGGGAAGCTTACTTGGGCGGCAAGTATTATTTGTTTAGCCGCGATACTGGATTTTGTCGATGGACACATTGCCAGAACTTGGTTGGCCGGCGATATACCACGGCGTAAGTTTGGTAAGCATCTAGACAGTTTCTCTGACCTGCTGAATTTTAGTATTGCCCCAGCTTTTGTGTTGGTCTTGCTGCTCCCTTCATCTCTGGCAATTGTCGCGGGTTGTGCCCTGGTGCTGTCTGGTGTTCTACGCCTCGCTGTTTTCGCCGTTAAAGACTCCGATGCTCCGATGGAGTATCGCGGTTTGCCAACTACTTATTCTGGTTTGCTGTTCGCGCTCGCTTTCCAGTCAGTCGCGGCGTACAGAATCGGCGTTCAAGACTTACTGATGCTGATGTTCATCATTGCTTTTTTTCAGATCACGAATCTGAAATTACCGAAATTCAAGGCCGTCTCCACTGTGACCTTCATTGCGATTGCCTATCCCGTTTGTAGTTTTCTCCTCCATAACGCATAACAATACGGAGCGCTTATATGAAACACGTTGTTTTGGTCGACAGCACCGTTAGCGGCCTGCTTGCTTTTGAAGCGGCCAAGCGTTTGGGTTGTCATGTGACATTTATTCACCAGCGCGATACGTCGTTTCTGACACTATCGATCAATGGTGATGACTCGATAATCGAACCGTACCTTAACTACGTCGATGAATACTTGCGCGTCGATTCGCTTGACGGAGACGATTTCCATAATCTTCTAGTAACGCTCCATAACACTCGAAAAATCGATGCGCTTATCTCTACCTCTGAGGCAGCGATTGTTGCCGTCGCCCGTGAGGCCGAGCTACTTGGTACGTGCTACTTAAACCATGAGAGCCTTTGTGGCGCTGTTTACAAGGGTCGTCTGCGGGAAACCTTACGCGCCAACAACGTGCGATCTCCCGACTTCCAAGTCTTGACTGAGGAACAACTGGTCGAAGGTATCGCGCCTCGGTTGGCGTTGCCATTTGTGGTCAAACCTACCCGTGGTTTCGCCAAACAGTTTTCGATGATCTGTTACACCCAGCTGGATTTTGACACTTTTGTCGACACTATCCGTCTGGCACGAACTGCCTCCAATTCTACGATTGATACTCTGATTAGCCGCGACTACCTGATCGAACAATACGTGAGCGGTACGCTGCATTCTGCTGAGGTCATTGTTCAGAGCGGGGTCGTGCAGTGCTTCGCCACGACTATTCGTTTCCGTGCCGACTACAACGAAATGCTCGAGATGACGGCAACCATGCCATCAGGGCTGGACGTGAATGCGTGCGATGAAATAAAGGCTTACGTCCAGCAGGTATTCACCGCCTTGAAATTGAACGTTGGCTTGTATCACGTCGAGTTGCTCCGCGATGAAAATGGTCCATGCCTAGTAGAGATTAATGCCCGCATGATGGGCAGTGTTGCGCCGCAGATGTATCGGATGCTGACCGGTATTGATCCATTCGAAATGCTGATCCGGCTGCACTTGGGGGAGGTCATCAAGATTGATGATTCGCTTATCCAAAAGGCTGGCACTGTGGTCACGATCGCCTCACGACATGGCGGACGGATTGCCCATAGCTACGACCCTCTAAAACTGCAAGCCTTGTTGGATAAGTACGAGATCGAGTTCTGTACGGCTCATGCAGTTTCTGGTCAGCGGGTGAGTGCCTACACCGGCAATATTGGAACCATTGGCCATGTCATTTTGCTTGGCAACTGCCCCTATGCAGTCGCGAATAAGGGCAATCGTTTCTTAGCTGAACTGTCCTTGCTCTATGGCAACGAACTGGCGAAATACTCCGGTCCAGAGCTGGGGTAAGTCGTTGTCTCGCGGGTTCTTGGAGGTCATCGCTACCCCCAATGGAATGTAATTATATTTATCAATGGAAGATGACATGCAGTCGAAGACTTTAGCCCGGCCTTTCCAGTTCACCGGTAAAGCCGGAACGCTGGAAAGCCTAGCCCCGTTTCTGAACACTGGCCGTGTACTGCCACTCATCAGATTTACGGTCAGTCACTGGCGCAGTCAACCCCAGGCCATTCTGGACTGTTGTGAACAGCGCTTCGGTGACCGTTATTTGATCGTGCGCTCCAGCAGTCTGTCCGAGGATCAGGAGGGTACTTCACAAGCTGGTATGTACGATTCGATTGGCAATGTGTGTGGGGCATTGGCATTGAAGCAGTCCATCGAGAAGGTGATCAGATCCTACGGGCAAGCCCGCGAGTGTGATGAAGTGCTGATCCAAAGTATGGCAACCGGGGTACTGGCATCGGGTGTCGCCATGACTCGTGATCCTGAAACCGGCCTAGCTTACTACGTGGTCAACTACGTGCCAGGGTACGGAACGGATGGCGTCACCGCCGGTACCGATACCGTCCACTCGTTCGTTGCGCTCAAATCCCGGTGCAGTTTAGAGCCAGTGGCGCTTAAGGGGTTGTTCGACCTTTTGGCCGAAGTCGAGCAACTGACTGACCGCGATGCGCTGGACATCGAGTTTGCGATCACCGATGACGGGCCGTTGCTGTTTCAGGTTCGCCCGATGACGGGGCAAGGCGTTGAGAGTATTGCCCCGCACTCAGACCTGACGTTGCATTCGGTTCTGGATTCAGAGGTACTGTTGCTTGAGGGGCTAGCCCAAAAAATGCGGGCACCCGGGCACAGCTTCAATGCCTTTTTGGGGCTGATGCCAGACTGGAATCCAGCCGAGATGATTGGCGTCAAACCGCGACCACTGGCTTACTCGCTTTACAAGGAGCTGATCACTGATGTGAACTGGGCATCGGCGCGATTCCGTTACGGTTACCGCGACATGCGCAACAAGCCATTGATGTATCAGTTAAGTGGTTCACCGTATATCTGCATCCCTTACAGTGTGGAATCCTTCATTCCGGCGGCGCTGCCGTTGTCAATCGTTAACTCAGCGGTCGCTCGGTGTTGTGACCATCTGGCTGCTAATCCGTCGTTGCACGACAAGATTGAGTTTTCGATTATTCCCACCTGCTTCACGCCACAACTGGCGGCCATGCCCGCGAGTTTCATCCCTGCTTTCACCGGGTTGAGTGCGGCTCAGCATACCCTCTACCTAGCAGAATTGAAGCGCGTGACTGAGCACATCATCAGCGATGAAGGCCCGTTTTATTCGGATTTGACGCGCCTTCCAAGGATTCAACAAAGAATCGAAAGACTGGGTACACATCAGCAGAACGAGGATCCACTCCAACAATTGCGTCATGCTCTGGCTGAGGCAAAGGTCGTGGGGGAAATTTTTTCTGGCGTAGCGCGGGCGGCATTTGTTGCTACTGCAATTATCAAGTCGTTAGAAGCCATGCAAAGAATTCCTGCTGGTTTCACAGATTTACTGATCGGCGGCGTGCGTACCATTGGGCGCAAGATGGCTGACGACTTCCGAATACTGCATAAAGAAGCGTTCTTGCGTTTGCATGGCCATGTGCGGCCCGGTACGTACGATGTGCGCGTGGCTCGATACGATGAGACCCCTGATGCCTATTTCGACTGGAGCTCGCCACTACAACGTGTTCATCGTGATGAGGGACCGCGAGTAATCAGTCGAGAAATTCATAATGCCGTGCAACAAGCTTTCAATGAGTGTCAGTTGCGTGTAACGGCCGAACATTTTTTTAAGTTTTTCGATGCTGCTGTCGCCGGCCGCGAGAAGGTTAAATACATGTACGGCGCTTTCGTATCGCAAGCCCTCAAGGCGTTCGGCAGTTGGGGGCAGGGGCATCAACTGAGTCGTGAAGAGTTAAGTTTCGCAAGGCTTGACGATTTTATCGGTCATTGTGAAGAGGTCGGATTAGAAACAATTCGCCATCAGCTTGCCTGCAACCGAGCGCGATGGCAGTCGACTCAAAGCATCCGAACCCCAGTCATTGTGTGTAAGCCACAGGACTTGCTGTATCACGCCATCGAGACCTGCAATCCAAACTTCATCACCCGTACTGCGACTGAAGCGCCAGTGGTCGTATTGCGGGCAGAGGACACCCGTCAGCTCGATATTGAAGGCTGCATTGTTCTGATCGAGAGCGCCGACCCTGGTTTCGACTGGATATTCACGCACCGTATTGCAGGTTTCATTACTGCTTACGGTGGTGAAAACTCTCATATGTCGATTCGTGCCCGTGAGTTTTCCATCCCTGCTGCAATTGGCGTTGGGCAGACAAAGTTTCGTCATTTGCTAGCAAGTACACGGTTAATTCTCGATTGTGCTGAGCGGCGTATCCAGGTGCTTTCATGACATTGATAGCCATCACTATGCTTCGGTTATTGGATACAGCACGCGGGGAGTGGAGGGATGCGATTGATGAGCGCTGGACATCTTTTCTTTCTCATTGTGGTGTTCTACCCCTTTACATGCCAAATGATGCCCGCGTCAGCCGCGATCTGCTGGCGAGGCTTCAGCCGCAGGGAGTGCTATTGACGGGGGGCGGCAGCTGTCAGGCATTGTCGGGTACTGCCGACTCGCGTGATGAAACCGAATCCCTATTGTTGGCGTGGGCTGCAAAGCATCGTCTTCCCGTTTTAGGCGTCTGTCGTGGAATGCAAGTGATGCTCAGCTGTGCCGGGGCAAAGTTGGAGCCGCTTTCATGTCATGTAGGCTCCCACAACATTCACAGCCACGGCGTGGTGCGACGGGTCAATTCATTTCACAATTACGGCTTTTATGTCGCTCCATCTGGCTATGAAGTTGAGGCAGTCAGTGAGGACGGTGTCATCGAAGCCGTCAGCAACCTAGGTTTAGGTCATAGCGCCGTGATGTGGCATCCCGAGCGTCATCAGCAATGGCACAGTTCAGATATTTCCTTGATTCGCAGGGTTTTTGGAGTTGCACCATGAAGGCAATCATTCTTGCGGCTGGACGTGGGAGCCGATTAGGGGGGCTCACTGAACAGCGGCCTAAGGCAATGGTTATGTTCAACGGTATGTTGCTAATCGAGCGAACAGTTTTAACTTTGCGCTCAGCAGGTATTACCGAAATTGGGATTGTTGCGGGTTATCGAGGCGATATGCTCGCACCTTATGCCGATCGGTTGTTTATCAACCCACTGTGGAGTACTACAGGAATTCTCCAGTCGCTAAGTGCGGCCCATGAATGGCTGGATTCGCAGACGTGCGTGGTGAGCTATGGCGATATTTTCTATGCGCCTGAACTGGTTAATGACTTGATTCAAAAAGACGAGGACATCGTTCTGGCCTATGACCCCCAAGCGGTAAAACTCTGGCAACAGCGCTTTGATCAACCTCTGGATGACCTGGAGCGATTTGTTATTGATAACGGCAGGGTTAGGGAAATCGGCCATCGTGCAGAGATGCTGGAGCAGATCCAAGGACAATACATGGGGCTGTTCAAGCTGACGCCGATTGGTTGGCATGCGCTCAATGGTCAACTTAAAGGGTTGAGCATCGAGCAGCGCGAACATATTGATATGACCTCGCTGTTTTCCTTATTAATCGAGGCTGGCGCATGGATTAGCGGGGTCCCGGCTCATGCTCCGTGGGGCGAAATTGACTGTCCTTCTGATGTGCAATTGTATGAGCGGATTTATCCACGACTGTGAGTCGCCTGCAAATCATCAATGGCTCGGTTGGCCCGTGAGTGACTGTCTACGCTCATAGGGCTAGCGCTTTCAATCGTGACCCTGTGTTGGGGATATTGACCGACTCAAACCAAATCGCTTCATTAAGATTTTTTGCAGTAGACCTTTCGGAACCAGCGAAGCCAGCAGTGGCAGGGCGCGGCTGCCGTTGCCGTAACGCAACAGGTGTGGCGGATTTTTACGCTCTACGGCTTTAAGTACCGCGGTGGCGAACGCGCTGGCTGAGGTGGGGTTGTCTTGTGAGGCGTTGGCGCGTGCGCGGATGCCTTCGCGCATCGGCCACCACGCCGAGCTTTGGTTAATCAAGCGTTCGGCTTGATCGTTGGCGTTTCTGGCGAAGTGGGTGTCTATAGCGCCAGGCTGGACTTCCAGCACACGGATGCCAAAAGGCGCCACTTCCATGCGCAGGGCATCGCTCAATGCGTGAACCGCCGCTTTCGAGGCGCAATAAGCGCCGGCGAATGGGGTGACCAGTACCCCCGAGACGCTGCCAATATTCACCACTAGCCCCTGTTTGCTGCGTAATGCCGCAAATAACGCGCGGGTAACGCCGATCACTGAAAATACATTGGTTTCAAATTGCTGCTGCAAGCCTTCAACGCCACCCTCGAGCAGCGGCCCCATGGCGCCATACCCTGCGTTGTTAATCAGCACGTCTAAGCCGTCAGTTTCGTTTGCCAAGCGCTCAGCCAGATGCGCCAGCGCCGCTTGATCATTGACATCCAGTTGCAGGGCGGTAAATCCAGCAGCCGATAAGTGGGCGACGTCTTGTGATTTGCGGGCGCTAGCCCACACCTCATAGCCTGCCACCTTGAACGCATCAGCCATGGCACGGCCTATGCCGCTGGAACATCCGGTAATCAAAACACGGCGCATCAAAAAATCCTTAGTTGGAGAAGCTGCCTTGTAGGCGCTCAGCGCGAAATTCTAAGTTTTGCGCGCGATACCCCGTGCGCAGCGGCGGTATCGGCAGGCAGTCTTGCCATGAAGCACCCGCTTGCAGTTCGCCGGGGCCACGATAGCGCGGAGCCGTGTATTGGTTGTCAGCCAAGTTAACCGTGTCGCCTGGCGCGTACGCAGCAATTCGCCAAGCAAGCTCGGTCAAGGGTACATCATTGCCGTTTTGCAGCCTGAGTTGCAGTGGGCGATCGGCGGGGCATTGGGCCGGGTCGTAGACAAGCCGCAGTTCCAGTCGCGCCAATTGCTCTGCCTCACGGTTGTCTAGCCAGGCCACCGACGCGGCGACGATTGCCAAGCCTGCCAGCGCGGCCAACGACACTGGGAACGCCTTACGCGGATAGCGCAGCAACAGTAGCAGCCAAGCAATAATCAGTAATACGCCGACAAACATGGCACTCCCTCTAACTCATGAAACAGAGGTTACTCGCTCGCTTCGTCACGCAAGAAAACCAGCAGATCGGGTTTGGATTGTTCAGCGTTGTAGCGGTAGCCCTGAGCGTCAAACTGCTTAAGGTCCGCAGGGTTGTTGATGCGCTCCTTGATCACAAAACGGCTCATCATGCCGCGTGCTTTTTTGGCGTAGAAACTGATGATTTTGTACTGCCCGTTTTTCATGTCCTTGAACTCAGTGTTGATGATGCGCGCATTCAGGGCTGACTTTTTTACCGCCGAGAAATACTCGTTGGACGCCAGATTCAGCAGTACGTCATCGCCTTGTTCGGCCAGTGCTTCATTCAACCATTCGCTGATGCGTGTGCCCCAAAACGCGTACAAATCCTTTCCGCGAGCGTTGGCCAGTTTGGTGCCCATTTCCAAGCGATACGGTTGCATCAAATCCAGTGGGCGCAGTAAGCCATAAAGTCCAGAGAGCATGCGCAGATGCGTTTGAGCGTAGTCGAAATCTGCCTCGCTGAAGTCCACTGCATTCAGGCCGGTATAAACGTCACCTTTGAAAGCCAGTAGCGCCTGTTTAGCGTTTTCGGGAGTGAACTCTGGGGTCCAACTGCCGAAGCGGGCAGCGTTAAGGCCGGAAAGCTTGTCGGATAAGTGCATCAGCTCGCCAATTTGTTGCGGGCTCAGTGTGCGCAGTTGTTCGATCAATTCTTGTGAGTGATCCAGATACTGCGGCAACGTGAAACGCGCAGTCGCTGGCGGCGTCTCGTAGTCGAGGGTTTTAGCGGGTGAAATCACCATCAGCATGAGGTCGTCTCCTTTAAGCGTCCGAAGGATTCTAGGGGGTTGAGCGGGTTGACTCCACCTATGGTGGTGATAGGGGCAACGCGGTTGGAACAGCCGGAGCGCGTTGTGGTTATAGTGCAGGCAGTTTTTATACGGAGATAGCTCTGTGCGTGTAGCACTTTTTCTGTCGGCCTGGCTGGTCTGTCTGGGCGTCGTCGCAGCGCCCAATGCCCCGGCAACGCTGGATCGCAACACATGGCCAGAACCGCTGAATAGCCCAGCCTTGTTTGACGTTGCCTCGCGTGCCGAAACTCTAGCGTTCGCCCACGCTTTGCTAATCAGTGAGGGGCTGGATGAGAGCGCTCTTAAAAAGCGCCTGGGCCTCAAGGTCATTAACATGGACGCGATTGAGACGTTTCGTCAGCGCTTATGGCAGCGTCTGCTGGCCAATTACACGATTGCCCTGCAAAGCTGTGATCAAGATGCTTCTTTTTGTTACTACGTCGATGACCTGAGCAGCCTACGTGAGCAAGCGGGCAAGTTCGCCGTGGCCGATGATTCCTTCTACGTGAAATGGGCCGAGCCGAGTGCCGAGTTTCACCGTCGCTACCTCGATGAACAATTACGTATGGTCGCGCTTTCTCCGAATATCAGCAGCGAAGTAGAGCTACTGGGTGATCATGAATTCAATGGCCAAAACATGCATGACCGGCTATTTATGCTGACCTTCGATAGCGGCCCGACATCAACCACTGATTGGCTTACCGACTATCTGCGCAAACAGTCCATAAGCGCGACGTTTTTTGTTTTGGGCAATCGCCTGCAAGCACGCTTGGATAAAACCTCAGAGCAGGCGCTGAGGGCATTGTACAAAGGGCAATGCGTGGGCGTGCAGGGTTGGGAGTACCGGGCGCACAGTCATTGGCAACCTTGGCAGGATTCGGTGCTGCGCAGCACCGCATTAGTAAAACAAACCTTGGCGCAGAACTTCGTACCGCTGTTTCGACCGCCATATGGCCAGCGTCGGGCAGACAGTGGTGCGTTTTTTAAGGCTCAAGGGTTGCGGGTGGCGCTATGGAGCATTGACTCGCAGGATTTAACGGGAAGCCTCACGGCGGAGCAATCAGCCCACCGTGTATTAAGCCTAATGCTGCTCTGGCGTCATGGTGTGATTGTCTTTCATGACAACCAAGACAAGGTGCGCAGCGCGTTGCCTTGGTTATTGGAAGCAACCGCACAGAGTGGGCTAGGTTGGGAAGATTGTGAGGTGTTGGGTTCGCCGTAATTTAAGCGTCCACCTCATGAGAGTGGACGCTGTGATAGGGCGTTTACAGCAAGCGCAAGGCTAGGTCTGCACCGACCCGAAGGTATTCAACCTGGGACACGACGGCATCTTTGACGATGGCTTCGCCGGTATCACTCAGCTTGGCTTTTTTCGCGTCCATGACCGATAGCTGTAACAGTTGCATGGCGACATCCATCGCTTTTTGGAACGCGGTGATGTTGTTGTGCTGGCCAAACTCTCGAATGACGGCCTCCATACGCGCGTCGGCGTTGTCGCGAAGCTGGCGGTATTCAGTGACTGACACGCTGCCGTCCTGGTAGATGTCGAGCAGCAGCTGTTCCAGGGTTTTGGAGATAGGGGTCATACGCTTTCCTTTGGCATAAACAGAGTGTTACAGGCCGTAATTGGCCTGTGCGCAATGAAGCTTAGTGCTGCGCAAAAGAAGAACGGGTAGGTGTCATCCCGGCTGTCTGTAAGAGGGTTCTTGCGTTTTCGATTGAGATTTCGATGGAGTGTTTATGACGTTTAAAACAGGCGAGTGGCTGATTAAAAGCTGGGGCGTTGAGTCAGTTAATTCCTGAGCCTAGTTGTAATTTCACCGGTCGCCAAGGCTATTCATCAGTCAGAAAAAATAAATACCCCAAACGGTAAAAATACTTTTTTTTGTCACACGATTTGGAGTATTACGAAGACAGACCGCCGAAACCTGCAACACAGGTGGCGTCTTTCCAGCCCCTTTGGGCAGGGCACTCATCTGACAGAAACAGATGAGTTCGGCAGTCACATCGAGGCGCAGCACTGTTGAGGTATTGCGTCGAATGGCTCCCACAAAGGTGACCGAGTATGGATGATCACGGACGCACTCCTTCTTCCAACCAGCCAATCCTTTATGTACTCGATACCAATGTTCTGATTCACGATCCCAATGCATTGCTTAACTTCGAGGAACATCACGTCGCAATCCCGATGACGGTGCTTGAAGAGCTCGACAAACTTAAAACCGGCAAGCAACTGGTGGCAGCCGAGTGCCGCCAGGCCATTCGATTGATTGACCAAACCTTGGGCGCGGCCTCTCCTGAAGATGTTGAAAAGGGTGTGCCGATTCAGCGCGGCAAAAGTGGCCCTAAGGGTTTTCTTTCTATCCTGATGAACCGGCGCAGTGAGCCTAATGCGCTGCTCCCTGAAAACCTCAATGACAACATCATCATCAACCAACTGGTTGACTTGCACGCCCGTGATCCAGGTTTGAACGTAGTGCTGGTGACCAAAGACATCAACATGCGACTCAAGGCGCGAGCCTGTGGGGTTGAGTCTGAGGATTACAGCACCGACCAACTGGTTGACGATGTGTCGATGCTGTCACGCGGCTATCACACCATGACCGGTTCGTTCTGGGATCGCGTCAGCAAAGTCGAAACCCGTCAAGGGCACGGCCGCACTTGGCATCAGGTGCAAATGAATGAACACCTGCCAGCGGTGCACATCAATGAGTTCATCCTCGATGAGCAAGGTTTTGTGGGCTGGATCAAAGAGGTGCGCAAGGACCATCTGCTGATCCTCGACATGCACCAAGAGCCCTTACTGCATCAAGAGGCGTGGGGCTTAAAACCACGGGATATTTACCAAGGGTTGGCGCTGTTTGCTTTGCTGGATCCAGATATTCATCTGGTGAACCTGTCGGGTGCGGCGGGTTCGGGTAAAACGATTCTGGCGTTGGCCGCGGCGATTGAACAAACCATGGTCAGCAAACACTATCGGCGGATTATCTGTACCCGCAGTGTGCAAGGTTTGGATCAAGAGATCGGCTTCTTGCCGGGCACCGAAGCCGAGAAGATGGAGCCTTGGTTGGGCGCTATCACCGACAACCTTGAAGCGCTGCACATGGATGATGAAAACACCCATGGCAGTGTCGATTACATCCTCAGCAAAGTGCCTTTGCAGTTCAAATCGCTGAACTACATCCGGGGGCGTAGTTTCCAGCAAAGCTTGATCTTGATAGACGAGTGCCAGAACCTCACACCGCACCAGATGAAAACCATCATCACCCGTGCGGGCGCAGGCTCTAAAGTGGTGTGCTTAGGCAACTTGGCGCAGATTGACACGCCTTATCTGTCAGCGACCAGTTCGGGGCTGACTTACTTGACGGAGCGTTTCAAAGACTTCCCCAACGGCGTGCATATCGCCCTGCAAGGCGTGCCTCGTTCGATTCTGGCGGAATACGCAGAGTCCCATCTGTAACGGTGGATGCTTCACCAGACCCGGGCGGCCCTTGAGCCGCCCGGTTTCGTTTTGGCGGCATGAGTCCGTTGATGGCCGTTGCACACGTGGGCAAAATCGAACCTCGGGCTTACACTGGCAGCTCTTGTTTGGAGAATTCCCTGTGCTAACTCATTTAGATGCCCAAGGCCGCGCCAATATGGTTGATGTCACCGACAAAGCGGTGACCTCCCGTGAGGCTGTGGCACAAGCCGTGGTGCGCATGCGTGCTGACACCCTGGACATGATCGTTAACGGCGACCACCCCAAGGGCGACGTGTTCGCGGTGGCGCGGATTGCCGGGATTCAGGCGGCTAAGAAAACCTCGGATTTAATCCCGCTGTGCCATCCGCTGATGCTGACTAGCGTCAAAGTTGAAATCAGCGCCCAAGGCGCCGACGCGGTGTTGATCGTCGCGCGTTGCAAGCTGTCCGGGCAGACCGGGGTTGAGATGGAAGCCCTGACCGCAGCCAGTGTCGCGGCCCTGACTATTTACGATATGTGTAAGGCGGTCGACCGCGGCATGATCGTTGAAAACGTCCGCGTAGTTGAGAAACTCGGCGGTAAAAGCGGTCACTTTCAGGCGCATGCGTTATGAAACTCACCGTGCAATTTTTTGCGCGCTACCGTGAAGCGCTAGCGCTAGACAGTGAGTCAGTTGAAGGCGAATTTGCCTGCGTCTCACACCTGCGAGATCACTTGCTTAAACGTGGCGAGGCTTGGCAGGTACTGGCTGAAGCTAATCTGATGTGCGCGCGCAATGAAGAGCTGTGCAAGCTCGACGAACCGCTGAATGATGGCGATGTCGTGGCCTTTTTCCCGCCTGTGACAGGAGGCTAACCATGACCATTCGCGTGCAAGCGGGCGCCTTTGATCCGGGCGCTGAGGTCAACGCACTGCATGCGGCCAATTTGGGCGTGGGCGCGGTGGTGAGCTTTGTGGGTTACGTGCGCGACTTCAATGACGGACACGAAGTCGCTGGAATGTTCTTGGAACACTACCCCGGCATGACTGAAAAAGCCTTGGCCAAAATTGTGCTTGAAGCGCAACAGCGCTGGCCGTTACTGGGCCTTAACGTTGTGCATCGGGTGGGAGCGCTGGAACCGGGCGAGCCGATCGTGTTCGTGGGCGTGGTCAGTGCCCATCGCCAAGCGGCATTTGATGCCTGCGCCTTTGTGAT
Source organism: Pseudomonas endophytica (assembly GCF_001411475.1). Taxonomy (GTDB): domain Bacteria; phylum Pseudomonadota; class Gammaproteobacteria; order Pseudomonadales; family Pseudomonadaceae; genus Aquipseudomonas; species Aquipseudomonas endophytica. The sequence continues at coordinate 104,301 of NZ_LLWH01000176.1, forward strand.
GGACTACCTGAAAACCCGCGCCCCGTTCTGGAAGAACGCACAGACCGCAGCCGGCCCGCGCTGGGTCGCAGGGCGGGCCAGCGATGAAGCCGCCGCCGAGCGTTGGCGTACGACACCCTAAACGTAGGAGCTGCCGCAGGCTGCGATCTTTTTAAGATCAAAAGATCGCAGCCTGCGGCAGCTCAGAGTGATTTCTCTAATTTATTTCAGACGCCTCCTACAGCGTGGATTGATGTTCATCCGTTAGCGTTCCTGCCTTTATTTCGGGGAGGATTCACGGATGGCCCTATCAGCCCACAACAACCTGTTTAGCCTGACGATCAACGGTGCCAAACACGGTCTACAGGTTCTGGCCTTCACGGGCAATGAAGCCATCAGCACGCCTTATGCCTTTGACCTTGAACTGGTCAGCGAGCAGTCTGATCTAGACCTCGACGCATTGCTGCATCAGCCCGCGTTTCTAGCGTTTGATACGCAGGGCAAAGGTGTCCATGGGCAGATTTCCAGTATCGGCCTTAGCAGCCCCGGCAGCCGCCTGACCCACTATCGCCTGACCTTGCAGCCACACCTAGCCAACCTGGCCTACCGCACCAACCAGCGCATTTTTCAGCACCTGACGGTGCAGCAGATCATCGAGGTCATACTCGAAGAGCACGGTATTCTCGGCAATGCCTATTCTTTCAATTCGTTCTCGTCCTACACGCCGCGGGAATATTGCGTGCAATACGCTGAGTCCGATCTGCGCTTTATTCAGCGTCTGTGTTTTGAGGAAGGTTTTCACTACCACTTTCGGCATTCGCCGGACGGCCATCATTTGGTTTTCGGTGATAAGCAACACGCATTTGCTGCGCTCAAGCAACCGACACCCTACGTGCAAAGTACCGGCATGGTCGCCTCAGAGCCATCAATCGACCACTTCGAACTGCGCCTGCAAGCCAGTACTAATCGCACGGTACGCCGCGATTACGATTTTCAGCACGCTAGCCGCACGCTGCAAGCAGACAGCAACCCGGAACTTAGCGAGCGCGTACTCGAAAACTACATCTATCCCGGTCGCTTCACCGAAATAGCCCACGGCCAACAGCAAAGCCAGCGCACCTTGGAACATCATCAAGCGGGTTATCGCCAAGCCAAAGGTTGCAGTAATCAACCGAGCCTGAGCACAGGGCACGTTTTGCCGATGACGGGGCACAACAACTCGGCATTCAACAGCGGTTGGCTGCTAACCGCCGTCCAGCACCAAGGCAAACAGCCACAAGTGTTGGAGGAACAGAACGGTGCAGCATCGCAGATCGGAACCGACGACTTTATCCAGGGTTACCGCAACACTTTTCATGCAACGCCTGAGGACGTGACCTACCGCCCCCAAACAGTCTTTGCCAAACCGCGTCTACTGGGCAGCCAAACTGCCCGCGTCACCGGGCCGGCCGGTGAAGAAATCCACTGCGATGAATACGGCCGTGTCCGGGTCAAATTCCATTGGGACCGCAGCGCTATCGACGACGATCAGAGCAGTTGCTGGCTACGCGTCTCATCCAGTTGGGCGGGTGACAACCACGGCGCGGTGACCATCCCCCGGGTGGGCATGGAAGTACTGGTGGGTTACTTAAACGGCGACCCGGACCAACCCATCATCAGTGGCTGCCTAGCCAACAGCCTCAATCCGCCCCCGCTCACACTGCCCGCCAACAACACCCAAAGCGTCTTACGCAGCCGTAGTACCCCCGGTGGCAGCGGCTACAACGAACTGCGCATCGAAGACCGCAAAGGCCAAGAACACATCTACCTCCACGCCCAGCGCGACCTGCAACACCACATCAAAAACGACAGCCGCCTACAGGTGGATGGCAAGCGCGAAGAAACCATCACCGGCAACAGCGTCTCGGTTATGCAAGCGCAAGAACACCGCACCGTCAGCCTTGACCGCAAAGTCCAGCTCAACGCCAACGATCACCTGGCCGTGGCAGTCAGCAGCCACACCCTCGTGGGCGGTGCGCTAGTGGCCGAAGCGGGAATGCAAGTCCACATCAAGGCAGGCGCGCGCGTAACCCTGCAAGCCGGCGCCAACATCACCCTAATGGCGGGCGGCCAGCACGTCCTGATCGGTGCGGCAGGCATCTACGCCAGTTGCCCGATATTACTGGGCGGGTTTCCTGTGCCGGGGATGCCTGCGGTGCCAGTAATGCCGGGGGAGGTCGCGCCAATGCAAAGCGTTGCGCTAGACCCTTCAACCCAAATGTTGGCGTTGAGCGAAGGCAAACCTTCTTGCCCGCAGTGCGAAGCGCTGGCGCAAAATCGCTATTAGGAAAACCCTCATGCTGACGTTTGAAACACTGCCTAAGCAGTTGCCTTGGCAGCCGCATGCTTATTTATTGCTCGACGGAGTGAGCGTTAAAAACCTGATGGCTCAAGCCTACCAGTGGTTTGGCATGCCGGATTTACACGTGCTGTATGCCAATACGCCATTGGCACCTTGCAGCGAACTATCACCGTGCTTGATCACGCTCAACGGGCCAAATACCCCAGGTCTTAATCGCTACTTCGCCCATGCCGCTGAGGAATGGGGCTATTTGATTTTCAGCGAGGCGAGTTCCTTCGAGGTCATGACTCACTTGCGCTTATTGCTCAATGCTCAATATCAGCCTCAAGGCATGAAAGTCTGGTTGCGGGTGGCTGACCCAGCAGTGATGCAGGCGATTTTTAGCCATGCCGCAACTGCGCAAAAGTTTGAAGTGTTCGGCCCGATTGACCACGTGGTTCTGCCAGATGTGATCAACAACACGTGGCAACACCACACCCGTCCCAGTAACGAACAGCGTCCATTGCCTCAACAACCGTATGCCTTGTGCGAGGCTCAGCAAGCCATGCTCGACGAAGTGAGTTTTCGCAGCACCCTCAAGGTGCTGGAAAAGCATGTGCGGGAAAAATTCTCTAGCTATGGAGCAAATGGGGCGAGCGATGTTCGCTGGCAGTGGGTGCGTAAATGGGCTGACAAGGCTTACGCCTGCGGTTTCACCAGCAATCAGGACATTTGTTTGTATACCAATGTTTTTCTGTTATTGGGCGACGACGCGCTAGAGCAGCACCCTGACATCGCAACCTTGATCAATCAACCCTCGATGCTGACGCCTTCGCAGCGTATCGAAAAAGCTGCCGAGCTGGCCTACCGGCGAAGTATTACGCTCAAGGGAGCCGTGCATGAGTAACCCAAACCACATTGATCTGAGTCGCAGTGACGCTAAGTCGGCCTTGGGTGTTTGCCCGCTACGCAGAACCAAGGTGCAATTACTGCCACTGCGTTATGGATTGGTCGAACGACTTGATCCAGCGGTTGCGTTGGCGATGCCTTACCAGCTTGCGTCGCGCCCGCTGGGCATTCGTCTGCTGCGTGATGGTTGGTTGTACGTGATCGATAACAGCAGCGGCTACTTGCATGAGTACCGCGTCCAAAACGGCGAAGTCACTCAATTTGTATGGCAGGGCACCGAAGTCAACCAAGACCAGCGACAAGGCATGGACACGCAAAAAGCCTTGCTGTTCTCGCGTTTGGCCACCTTGCATATTGCTTACAGCGAAGTGCAATGGACAGCCTACAAATGCTCAAAAATGATCGGCAGCCATGACGAGCGCGATCACTTCATGCAAGTCGTCGACTTGAGTCAAGCTGACTGCCTCAAAGGTGGGCAGCATTTACTCACCGCCGTTCAAGCAAAACAGTGGCTGGCCGAAGTGTCCGAGACAGCCTCAAGCGAAACCGCAATAGAGGGCATGCATTCGCAAGAGAACCAGGACTATTCGTGGGAAGACCAGCCGCTGTTTAAAAAGACCCACATGGCAGCGGTAAAACGGCAAATGCTAGCCGCTTATGAGTACGACCATCTGTACTTAGTGTTTAACGACACATTAGGTGTGATGCGGGATTTGGCTCAGGAACAAGATACGGTCGTAGATTGGATCGATGAATGGGTGGCCAAGGAGAAACAGGAACTCAAATACTTAGTGGGCAGTTACATCGAAACCCTGATAGTGCTTAACGACCAAAGCGCGGCGAACGCAGGTGTTAGCAACAAGCTGTTTGAGAAAACCACAGAGCAGCAACGTGAGGCGATATACGACTACTTAAATGCGCGGAATACGCTTAAAGGTATGCCTAGTAGCGCCAGCCCGGAAAAAGCCTCTTATCCGGGTCATGGGTTCAACGCTAGTAACCGGCTTGCTCGACAAGCGATGAACGATAAAAAGAAAGCCATGCACGAAGCGCTCGGAGCGCCGCTGTACGACGAGCTGGAAAACGATATTGAAGCACTGCAAGACAACGGCGATGCAGCACTTCAAGGTCGAGGCCTAGGCTCGCGCGGTATTCATGATTTGGTGCGGCATCAGGAAATGAGCGCCTATCTTGAAGCTGAGCGGGTGCATATCAAACGTTGGACTGCACGCTTAGATCGCATCACACAAGATCGCACGCGGCTATTTACCCATGGCGAACTCCACCGAAGTCTGTGGTACTTCGATCCCCAGCACGAAGATCAACTTCACGCTGCGCTGGTCGCTGAATACAACTGCGTACGTGACCTGTGCCGAACCGATGAAAGCCTAGAAGCGGTTGGTGAGTATTTACATGCCCACCCGTATTACATCTTGCCAGCGTTTAGCAGCCGCTTGGACTGGGCGTTTATCAACAGTAAAGCGGGCGATGTCATCAAGTTGTTGGATGACAAGCGTAACGCCCAAGAAAACATTGCCACTGCGCAAGGGCGCTTGGTTGAGGTTCAGACACTATTGGGACGACACTGGGCTAACAGCCTAGCGCTGAGCCCGCAGGCGATGCTCAACAGCCAGTTGGTTCAGGCCGCATACTCCCCGGCGGCGGCCCTTCGAACAGAGCAATGGCTGGTCAAATTACAAAACGACCTCAATAGCCCGACCCTCAGAGCACAGTTGAGTGAATACAACACTTACAGCAACCGGGCGCATCGTTTGGCGGGGTTGATTGCGCTTGAGCATGAAGGTGCAACTTTACGGGTTGCCAGTGAACAGGACATTCATCAATTCAACACCCGTATCGCGAACTTGCACGTATTGCTGAAGAACGAAGATACCTACAAGCACAACGCTAAAGTATCTCGCAGGGACAGCAATCGGCGCATGCTCAGTGACGAGCAACGGCAGATAGCTCGGTATGAGGCGCAGCGATTTCATCAATTGCATATGAACGCCAAAAAAGAGCGTTGGGAATTGGTTAAAAAGATTCAACGTAGCCTCACGGTGACGGCCAGTGAGTCGGCCGGGTTTATTGGCGTTAAATTTAAATTGGATCCGCAGCAGCAAGCTTATTTGAATGACGAGATGGACCGATTGCGCTCTGGGATTAAAGGCGGATATGGCGAAGGGCGGGCGGGTATTACTGCGTTTAAGGGGGGATTGCTGCCGTTAGCGTTGATGTTTTGGCAGGCGAAGACATTGGGGGAGGCTTGGGGGGAATGGGAGAAGCAAAAAGGCGAGCGAGGTCTTAAAGAATTTACAGTTATTTTTGGTGCTATAGCGGGCGTAGCCTCGTCTGCGTTATCTGTCTATCAAAGTGTGCATATTTCAATCATTACCAAGGCATTTAATGTCATTCAGGTTCGTAGTAATAATGCTAGTGGAATGCTTTTGGCTGTGAAAATTGGGAAGTTGGGTTTAGGGCTAGGGACGCTTATATCGCCTTTGGCTTTTGTGGGGGCAATAGGTACCTCTTTAAATAATTTTAATAAATGGATAGGTGCCATTCGTACAGGTAATGGCGGGGAAAAGGCAGGTGCTTTAATAGGGCTGACCGGTGATTCAGGTAATACAGTGGTAACAGGGATGGTGGCAATCAAGGCTATATCTGAGGCGCGTATTGTTTTGGCTTCACTTGGTTCAGGAGTTAAAGCTTTTAACACTGCTTGGATGTTAGGGGGGACTCGTTATTTAGTCTATGCAGCAAAGTTAACTCCTTGGGGGCTAGGTTTTACAGTTTTGAGTGTGGGCGGAGAAGTTATTTATAACTATAACAATCTTGATGATCATCAGCGCTGGTTAATAAATTGTTGTTGGGGGGTGAATCAGAAAGCTTGGAGTTGGCCAGAGCATGCTCAGTCTTTAGCTGAGGCAACTTTGCTGCCGATAATTACTGATAAAGGCATAGTTCAGTCAGAAGATAAGTTGGATAGTTCTAGAGTTTTGATATTTGAATTCCCAGGTGTGAATGTTCAGCACTTGGGTGAGTGTCCTATATTTTTAACCGCGCAATTGTGGCGTGATAGAGGCGGAAGCTGTAGCGATGTTGGAGGAGTTGTAGCCAATGAGTGTCGCCTTGTTCAAGAGGGGCCTCTAATTTTAAGATTAAACCTTCCTCCTGAGTGGAGTCGTGTGGAGTCAGTGTTGATGATCAGAGTTTCGGTGCAACCAGAGTTGGCCTTTTCACCGTTAAAATCTAAGGAGATGTTTCTTAGGTACCGTATTCCTTTGGGCGCAAGGACAGTTGAGCATTCGATTAGGAATGTTGTAGATATTTCAAGTACTAGTGATGAAAAGTGGTATAAGTTGAATGTGGAGAGTTTTGATGAATAACTCTAAATACAATCGCTTACCTCATGCCGGAGATTTTGAGGTTGAAAGCGGGGCAGAGGCGTTTTATCTGGCGCCTAAACCATTGCCAACGGGATCAACTGCATTTACTGGTCAGCGAATGCATCGTGAAGTCAATGATGTTTTTTTAGATTTTGCTCATGGTGTTAGTGGTTTGGAGTTCTCTATTAGAACTTCTGTTGGGTTAGTTATATTTATGATTGTTTTCATTGTTTTAGTTGGTTTTTTTTTGGGAGTTCATGACTACTTTAAATATGGCTCACCAGTGTTTGAGATTTTGCTAGAGCTAGTGTTACCAAATTATTATTTATGGGGCATTATAGCGATTCTTATGCTTATGGCAGGCGTTCCCCTTTACCAAAGCATCCACGAAATAACCACCGTCCCACCAGTCCGCTTTAACCGCCAACGCCGCGAAGTCGCTTACGTCCGTCAAAAAGGTGAACCTCCATTAATCGTCCCATGGGAAGAAGTTATTGCCTGTGTCACGGCTGGCACCACCGTTAGCCAATACGCCGTTATGCACAGTTATTCGCTGATGATTGGGCTGCGCGACAGTAGCAGTGGCGAAGTTGTAAGGTTGACGCTGAACGTTGGCCATTTAAGTTTGGCGGTTAGCGAGTGGGAGGCGCTGCGGGTCTATATGGAGGAGGGACCACTGGCCTTGCCGGAGCCATTATTAGTGGACGAAGAGTTCCAAGAAGGCACTGTGGCGTACTTTCATATGTGTCG
>NZ_LLWH01000177.1 GCF_001411475.1 Pseudomonas endophytica
CGCGCCTGTTTTAAATGCAAAAACCTCGAGCGCGGTCGTTTTCGTGCGTTCTGTCAGCCGCGCTCGCCTTGCAGCCACTCAAGCTGGACTTCGTGCTGACCACGATCATCGGTGACAAAAATCGTCCCTTCACTGATCATCACGTCCCACTTAATAACGCGCGGCATATCTTTGGCGAGGGTATCCAGAACCTCCTGCGGGACAGCGGCGATGTTAACGTTTTTCAGGGTTTTGATGGCCGGGATCACTTTGCCTTCCCAGACCCGCAAACTGCCATAGGCCAACAAGCTGGTGCGCTCAGTGCGGCGCGAGCACCAGGTCAGACGATCAGCATCGGGCTGGCCGACTTCAATCCAGTGCAGAACTCGATCATCCAGGCTTTTTTCCCACAACGCTGGTTCGTCTACATCGGAAAGGCCACGGCCAAAAGACAGTTGTTCGTTGTACCAAAGGGCGTAAGCCAGAAGACGCACCGCCATGCGCTGTTCGGTTTCCGAAGGGTGGCGGGCAATGGTTTGCTTAACGGTTTCGTAGACCCCACGATCAAGATCAGTGAGGTTGAGTTCAAACTTGTAGGTCGTGGACGGCTGGGCCATGAACGGGCTTCTTGATACGGAGAAAGACGGCAAGTCTAACCGATCCATCGCTACTTGCGCCGCACACAAAACCAGCCCTACGCAACCCTTCCTAGCCTGGGGCAACGACTGCGGCGGCTTTTGTGTTAAAACGCTGTACCCACTCGCACTGCAAAGGACTTCGCATGTCGCTCGCCACCAAACCCCTTTCGGGCCTCAAGGTTATTGAATTGGGCACCCTGATCGCCGGTCCTTTTGCATCGCGAATTTGCGCCGAATTTGGTGCAGATGTCATTAAAGTGGAATCGCCAGATGGCGGTGACCCGCTGCGAAAATGGCGCAAACTTTACGAAGGTACCTCGCTGTGGTGGTTCGTTCAGGCGCGTAATAAAAAATCTATAACCCTGAACCTCAAGCACCCTGACGGCCTTAACGTTCTTAAAGAGCTGCTGGCAGAGGCAGACATTCTGATCGAGAACTTCCGCCCCGGCGTCCTAGAAAAACTGGGGTTGGGCTGGGAGCAGTTACATGCCTTGAACCCCAAGCTGGTGATGGTGCGGTTGTCGGGTTTTGGTCAGACCGGGCCGATGAAGGATCAACCGGGGTTCGGCGCGGTCGGTGAGTCGATGGGCGGGCTGCGTTACATCACCGGTTTTGAAGATCGCCCGCCAGTGCGCACTGGCATTTCGATTGGCGACTCGATTGCCGCGCTGTGGGGCGTGATTGGCGCCTTGATGGCGTTACGTCATCGCGAAGTGAATGGCGGGCTGGGTCAAGTGGTGGATGTCGCATTGTATGAAGCAATTTTCGCCATGATGGAAAGCATGGTGCCCGAGTTCGATGTGTTCGGTTTTATTCGCGAGCGCACGGGCAATATTATGCCGGGCATCACCCCCTCCTCGATTCACACCAGCCAAGACGGCAAGCATGTGCAGATTGGCGCTAATGGCGACGCTATTTTCAAGCGTTTCATGCTCATTATCGGACGTGACGACCTGGCGAACGACCCGCAACTGGCGAGCAATGATGGCCGGGATGCACGTCGCGATGAGCTGTATGGGGTGATTGACCGTTGGGTGGCCTCGTTGCCACTTGATACCGTCCTTGAGCGGCTGAGCAGCGCTGAAGTACCCGCCAGCCGAATCTTCTCGGCAGAAGACATGTTCAGTGACCCACAATTTTTAGCCCGCGAAATGTTCCTCCAGGCAAAACTTCCAGACGGCAAAGCGTTCAAAATGCCAGGCATCGTGCCACGGCTTTCAGATACTCCTGGTTCTGCCGAGTGGGTGGGCCCGGGGCTGGGAGAGCATAATGATGAGGTGTTAAGTGGCTTGGGCTACGACGCCAGCGCTATCGTGAAACTTAAGCAGTCGGGCGCAATTTAAACGCTTTCCCGTTGAGTGACTGCCATGGAGATCCGCCTGATGACTAAACGCTGTAGCTGGCGAGGCATTTGCGCAGGATTGATAACCTCGGCGATGTTTATATGGATGCCCTACGGGGTGGCAGCCGAGAAACTCATCTGGCTGGTGCGAGATCTTGCGCCGTTAACGATGCACGATGGCCCGAATAAAGATAAGGGCCTTATCGACCACCTGCTGCCCTTGTTAATCGCCAATATGCCGCAGTATGAGCACGTCATCCAACGCGTTAACCGGGCCCGCGCATTACAAATGCTTGAGGGGTCAGAGCTTGCCTGCGATCCAATGCTGGTCTGGAATCCTGCTCGCGCCTCACGAATTATTTTTTCAAACCCCATCCTTGGTTTACGCAGTAACGGTTTAGCCATCCGCCGTTCGGATCAAGCGCTGATCGCGCCATTTGTTCAAGACCAGGCTATCGACTTGCCCGCCATGTTGAGTGCCCAGGCAATCCAGCTCGGCGTTGTCGGTAAACGCAGTTATGGCGTCTGGATTGATGATCAGCTGTCGAAAAGCCCATCCAAGCCACTGGTTTTTCATTACGGCAGTGATGCGTTGGGTAGCCTTTTGCAAATGCAACAAGCGGGTCGGTTACCCACGCTGTTGGGCTATTGGCCAGAGATCGAGGCAAAGGCCAAGCAACATGGCCTTGCAACTGAAGAACTGGCTTTTTACTCGATTCTGGGCGCCCCTACTCACCAAACTATCTACGCGGGCTGCAACAAAACGCCGAAAGGGCAAAAAGCCATCAATGAGATAAATGCAGTTTTGGAGAGTTTGCCTGCTGACGCACTGACTTCACCGCAAACCTATTGGACAAACCCCGGCCAAGCTGAGGGTGAGCAAACGCTTACTCCGTCTGGCGCCCAACGGCTAAGCGTTCCCTAACAAAAAAAACCCCGAGAAGTGGGGAGACAACTCGGGGTTTAACAAGGTCATTGTGACCTGCTCAGCAAGCGACAAATCTCGGAGCAAAAGACTTGATCTTGCTGATGAAAAATCTGACACAGCAAATCAGGTAAAGGTTCCCACTACCTGTAATCCATTTTCATCTCATGCTTCTATCCGCATGTTATAGACCTCCAGCAACCGTCCTAAGCCATTGACGGTCACTGGTTTTGGTAAATATCCCAACACCTCAAGCCCTTCCTCGCGGGCAGTGCGTATTGCGCTTTCTACCACGTGCGGAGCAGCACAACTGAGAATAATCAGCGCTTGCGCATCGCCTTTGACTGCTAGCTCGCGAATTAACGCCTCCCCGGATAAACCCTCTAGATGAAGATCGCAGATGGCCACATCAATGCCGCCACACTTGGCGAGCGAACAGCGAGCCGACTCAACACTTTCTGCTGCGAGCACGTCGAAAATGCGAAAGGCATTTAGCATTTGGTGCAAAACCATCAACTGAAATGGGTTGTCTTCAAGAATCAAAACTTTCATTGAACACATACAGGGCCTTGAAAAAGTACGCGCATTATCTGCAAGGGGATCGACTGTAGAGTGATTTCCTAAGAATCAACATCAGAAAAATCCTAAATGCACACAGATAATTTTATAAAGGCCCTGGCTTTTTAACCCTGCTTTTTCTGCTCGGACACGTCGAACCATACGCCAACCGCACCTTCCAAGTGCCCAGAGCCCGAGTAAAAAGGCATAAGCCAGCAGTTAAGCTCACCCCTGTCGGTGAGGTAGGCTTCGCTGCGTTTTTGATAAGAAGGCTTTCGGTTACTCAGCACTAACACGAGCGCGGCCTGCAATTGCTCAGCAGCCTCAACCGATAAAAACTCCGTTTCAGACATACTCCGCCCGTGTATCAACTCGCGCCGTGTTGAGAAAAAATCTTCGTACGCACGGTTGCAAGTGATCATTTGCCCCTTAAGACCTTTCATAAAGATCGGAAAAGGGAGCGCATCAAAATAACGTTGCTCATCTCTCAAGCAGGTTTTTAAAGCGCTCTCAGCCACGCCTCTTAAGCGAATTTGCTGAACCAGGCGGCGATTCCACAGCAGCATCAGCACCAAACCAATACCGCCGCCGCCCCCCGCATACAACCACGGTGTAACGGACTGTTGGGACTCAAGGTTCACCCTGCTGACCTCATGCAGCCACTTGTGACGTAAAGCCTGCATGTCAGCCATGGGTATGGCCTCTAGCCCTTTGTTTAGTATGTCGAGCAGTTCTGGGAGCTGATTGGAGACTGAAAAATTATCGGAAGACCATCGGCCATCCACGCTCCGCCCCACTTTCAAGTGCCTTGCCGAATGCAGATAGGCTTGTACTTCATTCTGGATCGTGGCGACCGCGTCACCGTTTTTAACCATGTCGCGCGCCTGCGTGTAGTTCTCAACATTGCGCAGGATGACGTCTGGATAGTTGCGACGAATCATGGACTCCAGTGAATGCCTAGCAGGTAAGGCCAGCACTTTGCCTGAAAGCTGATCCAGCGAGCCCAACCGAAAGTCATTACTGCGCACGACAAAGACCCAAGGGGCGCCACCGTAAGAATAGGTAAAGTTGAGAAATGCTTGGCGCTCAGCATTCTTGGACAAGGTTGTATTCATGTGCACCTTGCCACTTTTGAGCATCTCTAACGTTTGGGTGGTTGTCAGACTTTCTTGGTGGACAAACTGCAGCCCGGTCATGCGAGAAATACGCAATAGAATTTCTGCATTCAGACCATCCCAACGTTTTTCGCCGTTTTTAAAGATATAGGGCGGGTACTGCTGAGAGCCAACCAAGACCACCGGGTTCTGCTTGATCCAGGCTTGCTCATGAGGCAGCAGTTTGATGCGTTGCTGGCCGATACTTCCGCCAAGCCCTGTCGTCCAGCGTGAAAGAATCACTTGGGCCATCGAGTCATCCAGACTGCTCAATGCTCGATCAATCAACGCCTGTAACTGCGGATCATCGCGACGGGTAGCAAAGGCAAAGCCCGACTCTGGTAAAGCGCTCTCACCTAAAATGCCCAAGCCTGAGTAGGGCCTAAGGGTTTTGAAAGCCCGAACGATAACCTCATGGGCCACCAGGGCATCAATGTCGCCTTCATCGAGTGCTTCCAGTGCACTGTGCAATGTGGGGGTCAGGATGATCTCGCTGCTGGGGTAAAAAGCATCGGCGACGTGTGGGTCGACTCCACCATCAAGAAAGCCTATTTTCTTGCCGTCCCAGTCACTGTCTGAATCACAATCGGCTCGCCCCACTATCACTAAACGGTCGGTCATGTAGTCGGCAGAAAACAACAGGCCCTCAATCCCGCGCTCATAGCCGTTAGCGCTGGCCAAGATGTCGATTTTACCCGAGAGCAACGCAGCAACCGCCTGATCACGCTTGCTGAACCCCAACACTTCGACATCGGCTCCCAACTTGTCGCGCACAAGGCTGAGGTAGTCGGCACTGATGCCTTGGTAACGATTGCGCTCGTTCGCAATGTCCATGGGGGCGTAATCGCCAATGGAAATGCCCACGCGTAGCCGCCCACGATCTTCCAGCCATCGCCGCTGTTGCTGATCAAGTGCTAAGGGTTTGAGTTCGATAAAGGTCTGAGGCAGCTTGAACGGCAATCCTTGCGCGGCATAGGCGCTGTTATTGACGCTCATCAGCCCGATGATCAGTAATAAAAACATCCATGATTTAAGCACGCAGGGGAAACGTGACATGACAGCCTCCTTGACCGACGACTCGCCAGCATGAGGAGGCGAAAACGCAACAAGTCTGCCATGCACCCACAAAAAAGCCCGTCAGATGACGGGCTTAAAAGTACGTAAGAAAAAGACCGTTAAAGTGCTTTGCCACGGTTGCCATGCTGGCTAACAAAGGTCTGCACGGCTTTAAGATCATTCTCCAACACGGTGAAACGCTCCTCTCTTTCAAACAAGTCCGAAAGGTGTGCAGGCAGTTCAAGAGCTTTTCCTACGCCTGCTTTTTCAACGGCCTCGGGGAATTTGACCGGATGCGCCGTTCCCAAAATGACCATTGGAATATCCAGGCTGCGGCGGCATTCACGTGCGGCCTTCACACCGATGGCAGTGTGCGGGTCCAACACTTCGCCGGTTTCTGCGAATACTTGGGCAATGGTTTCGCAGGTTTGCTCGTCATTAACAGCCAGCGAGTCGAACAGACGGCGTGCTTCAGTCCAGCGATCGTCTTGCACGCTGAACGTGCCTGATTGCTTGAACGTATCCATCAAACCCGCGACCGCTGCGCCATTGCGACCATGTAGGTCGAATAACAGACGCTCGAAGTTTGACGAAACCATTATGTCCATAGACGGCGACAAGGTCGCGTGCAGGGTGTCTTTGGCGTACTGGTTGCCGCTCATAAAGCGGTGCAGGATGTCGTTACGGTTGGTCGCTACGATCAACTGGTTGACCGGCAACCCCATGTTGCGCGCCAAGTAACCCGCGAAAATATCGCCAAAGTTGCCGGTAGGCACCGAGAACGACACCGAACGATGCGGGCCGCCCAGTTGCAGAGCAGCATGAAAGTAGTAAACGATTTGGGCCATGATCCGCGCCCAGTTAATCGAGTTCACAGCGACCAGACGTGTGCCTTTGAGGAAGCCTTGATCAGCGAAGCTGGCCTTGACCATTTCTTGGCAGTCATCGAAGTTACCTTCGATCGCAATGTTGTGGATGTTGTCACCAAACAACGTGGTCATTTGCCGACGCTGAACTTCCGACACTCGATTGTTCGGGTGCAGGATGAAAATATCTACGTTCTCACAGTGCTTGCAGCCTTCGATGGCAGCTGAACCGGTATCACCCGACGTCGCACCCACAATTACGACGCGCTCGCCGCGTTTGGCCAGCACGTAATCCAGTAAGCGACCGAGCAGTTGCAGGGCGAAATCTTTGAACGCCAACGTTGGGCCGTGGAACAGTTCCAGTACCCACTCATTACCATTGAGCTGACGCAGCGGTGCAACAGCGTTATGAGCAAAGACGCCGTAAGTTTCTTCGAGAATCTTTTTGAAATCGGCATCAGGAATGCTGCCGCTGACAAACGGGCGCATTACCCGGAAAGCCAACTCGTGATACGGCAAGCCAGCCCAGGAAGCGATTTCTTCCTGAGTAAAGCGCGGCAGGTTTTCTGGAACGTACAAACCGCCATCGCTGGCCAGACCTGCCAGCAGAACATCTTCGAAATTCAAGGCCGGTGCTTGGCCGCGGGTACTGATATAGCGCATGGGTTCAAACCTTCGGTTTGAGCGCCAAGCGGTTCAGCTGCAAGCTGCAAGTAAAAGCACATGGGCTTTAGCTTGCAGCTTGTAACTTGCCGCTTGCCGCTGCTTCATTAATTAAGACTTTCGACGCGAATACGAACGACCGGGCCCACGACACCTTGCAGGGCCTCTAGGGCTGTGATGGCGTCGTTGATGTGCTGTTCAAGTACTCGGTGGGTCAGCAGAATCATAGGCACCAAGCCGTCATGCTCTTCTGCTTCTTTCTGCATGATCGACTCGATGTTGATACCCCGCTCGGACAAGATGCTGGCCACTTGCGCCAGTACGCCCGGATGATCCTTGGCTTGGATGCGCAGGTAGTAAGCACTTTCACAGGCTTCGATTGGCAGAATCGGATGATCTGACAACGCGTCTGGCTGGAAGGCTAGGTGCGGTACGCGGTTCTCAGGATCGGAAGTCATGGCACGCACCACGTCTACCAAGTCAGCAACCACCGAGGACGCTGTAGGCTCCATGCCAGCGCCTGCGCCGTAGAACAAGCTTGAACCCGCCGCATCGCCATTGACCATCACGGCGTTCATTACACCATTGACGTTAGCAATCAGGCGGTCTGCCGGGATCAGAGTCGGGTGAACCCGCAGCTCGATGCCGCTGGCGGTGCTGCGCGCAACCCCCAAATGTTTGATGCGATAGCCCAGCGCTTCGGCGTAGTTCACGTCAGCCGTGGTCAGTTTGGTAATGCCCTCGGTGTAAGCTTTATCGAACTGCAGCGGAATCCCGAAGGCAATTGACGCCAGAATCGTCAATTTGTGTGCTGCATCAATGCCCTCAACGTCGAAGGTTGGATCGGCTTCGGCATAGCCCAACGCCTGCGCCTCAGCCAATACGTCTTCAAACGTACGGCCCTTTTCACGCATTTCGGTGAGGATGAAGTTACCCGTACCGTTGATGATGCCCGCCACCCAGTTGATACGGTTAGCCGACAGCCCCTCGCGAATGGCTTTGATCACCGGAATACCACCCGCAACGGCAGCTTCGAACGCGACGATAACGCCCTTTTCCTGTGCCTTGGCGAAGATCTCGTTTCCGTGCACAGCAATCAACGCCTTGTTGGCTGTGACCACGTGCTTGCCGTTTTCGATGGCCTTGAGTACCAGCTCACGAGCGATGGTGTAACCGCCGATCAGCTCGATAACGATGTCAATTTCAGGGTTGGTGGCAACAGCGAATACATCGTTGGTAATGGGGGTACCGGTAATGTCGCACTGAGGGTTTGGCGTACGCAGAGCAATTTGCGCAACCTGAATGCCACGCCCGGCACGGCGGGCAATCTCCTCGGCGTTACGCTTGAGTACGTTAAAGGTACCGCCACCGACGGTCCCGAGCCCACAGATACCTACTTTGACCGGATTCACGCTGAACTCCCCATAAAACGGCCGACTCAAGGTCGGCCGTGGAAAACAACCGTGGATTGCCACGGTTCTCTATTAATAGCCGGGCAGTTGAACTGCCCGCCCATGATCGTTACCGGCTTAGCGCAACGACGCAGGATTATTTAACACTGAGTGCCAGCTTGCCAACCTGCTCAGCTGGCTGATAACCCGGAATAACCTGGCCATCTTTAAGAACAATGGCAGGCGTTCCGTTCACACCAATCGACTGACCCAGCGCAAACTGCTTGCCGACTGGGTTGGCACATTTTGGCGCCTTGACGGTTTTGCCGTCTGTCATCTTATCCATGGCGCTTTTCTTGTCTGTAGAACACCAAACCGCCTGCAACTGTTGGTCGCCTTCAGAACCCAAGCCCTGACGCGGGAACGCAACATAGCGCACTTCGATCCCCATTTTGTTTAGAGCAGGGATTTCGGCGTGCAATTTATGGCAATACGGGCATGTTGTGTCGGTAAAGACTGTGATGTGCGATTTGGTTTCGCCGATGGCAGGGTAAACCACGGTTTCAGCCACCGGAATACCATTGATCAACTTGGCAACGCTTTCACGCTCAGCTTTTTCCGTGAGGTTGACCGGCTTACCATCCTTGAGCTGGAACATATAACCCTGCACGATGAACTGGCCATCAGCGCTGGCGTATAGAACACGGCTGCCCTTGAGCTTCACTTCGTACAAACCCGCCATTGGGCTTGCACTGATGCTCTCGACCGGAACATCCAGTTGCAGCGTTTCGAGACTTTTACGAATAGCCTGTTCGGCGCCGGTATCGGCGAAAGAAAACGTACTGACCAACGCAATAGCGGCGGCGGCAATAATATGGGTCACGCGCATGAGAACTCCTGAAGGCGGACAAACGGCCAAGCCTGATGTCCCTCATCTGAAAAGGGTTTAGGCGGCTCGCTTATGAAACCGCCAAAGCCTACCACAGTTGGCTTGCAGGACCGACGACCAACTGACACACGCAGACGTTAACCACGGGGATGATGCTGGGCGTGCAGGTCTTGCAAACGCGCCCGGGCCACGTGGGTATAGATTTGTGTGGTGGACAGATCGCTGTGCCCCAACAACATTTGCACAACGCGTAAATCAGCACCGTGATTGAGCAAATGAGTGGCGAACGCATGTCGCAGCGTGTGAGGCGACAGCGACTTTTCAATTCCGGCCACTTGCGCCTGGTGCTTGATCCGGTGCCAGAAGGTCTGGCGAGTCATTTGCTCACCCCGCTGACTGGGGAATAACACATCGCTCGGGCGTCCGTTGAGTAACTCATGACGACCATCACGCAAGTAGCGCTCAACCCACACAATCGCCTCCTCGCCCATGGGCACCAGTCGCTCTTTACTGCCCTTGCCCATTACCCGCAGTACGCCTTGGCGCAGGTTAACTTGCTCCAAGGTCAGGCTAATCAGCTCGGTCACTCGTAACCCGCAGGCGTAGAGCACTTCAAGCATGGCGCGATCACGCTGGCCAATGGCCTCACTGAGGTCTGGAGCAGCGAGTAAGGCTTCAACATCAGCCTCTGACAGCGACTTCGGTAACGGCCGGCCTAACTGCGGCATGTCGACCTGCAACGTTGGGTCGATAGCGATCAACTTTTCACGCAATAAATAGCGATAAAAACCCCGCGCGCCGGATAGAAAGCGAGCCGTCGATCGCGGCTTATACGCCTGATCCAGACGCCAAGCCAAGTGGTCGAGAATTAACTCGCGCCCGGCGTCGATCAATTCAATGCCACGCGCCTGCAACCAGCCATTGAAGAGCGCTAGATCACTGCGATACGCATCGCGGGTGTTGTCCGACAAGCCTTTTTCCAGCCATAAGGCATCCAGAAAGCGGTCGATCAGCGGGTTGTCGATAGCAGGCATTGGCACTCTTAGCGCACGGCCAGCTGGCCGCACATAAATAAAATGTGAATTGAAATGGCGGCCGCTAGTCTTTCATAGAGAGCCCGCGTCATAAACCATCCGTTCACACAGGACCGCCCGATGACCGAACAACAGATTCTGCTGTCCTTTGGCGGTATTGGTATTGCAGCCTTGTGCTCGCAATGGCTGGCTTGGCGGCTCAAGCTGCCGGCTATTTTGTTTTTGCTGCTGAGCGGTATTTTAGTCGGCCCTGTACTCGGCTGGCTGGATCCGCAAGCCCTGTTTGGCCCTTTGCTAATGCCGCTGGTTTCGCTAGCGGTAGCGCTGATTTTGTTTGAGGGCAGCCTGACTCTGCGGCTGTCCGAGTGGCGTGAAATCGGCAGCGTTGTCCATCGACTGGTGACTGTCGGCGCCCTTGCAACGTGGGCGGTCATTACCTTAGCCACGCACTGGTTACTGGGGTTTGATTGGTTGCTGGCCTTGCTGTTCGGCACCTTGACCTTGGTCACCGGGCCGACCGTGATTGTGCCCATGCTGCGTGTCGTGCGCCCCAAGGCGTCGGTTGCCAATATTTTGCGCTGGGAAGGGATCGTTATAGATCCGATTGGTGCACTGCTCGCGGTAGTGGTTTACAGCTTTATCATCGCTCGCGCCAGCGACAACGGACTGAGTCAAAGCCTGCTGACGTTTGCCGGAGTGATTGTTTGCGGCAGTCTGTTCGGCATCGTGGGTGGCTGGATCATGGGCCAGATTGTGCGCAAACAATGGCTGCCGGAATACCTGCAAAGTTTGGCGACATTAGCCGCAGTGCTCGGGGTATTTATTGCCGCCAACGAGGTGATGCATGAGTCCGGTCTCTTGGCGGTCACCCTGATGGGCATGTGGATGGCCAACATGAAGGGTGTGGATGTGCGCAACATTCTGCACTTCAAAGAAAACCTCAGCGTTTTTTTGATTTCGGGTCTGTTTATTCTGCTGGCGGCACGCCTGGACTTGAACGCCATGATTGGCTTGGGCCCCGTGGTGTTGGTACTGCTGCTGATTATTCAGTTGGTTGCCCGCCCCTTGAACGTGCTGCTGTCAACGGCGGGCTCCAAACTGAACTGGCGAGAACGCGCATTGCTGGCTTGGATCGCGCCACGCGGCATTGTCGCAGCCGCCGTTTCAGCGATTTTCGCGATCCGGCTCAACGAGGCCGGGCATGAAGGCGCACTGCTGTTGGTGCCTCTCACTTTTGCGGTGATCATCGGCACAGTAGTGCTGCAAAGTGCTACCGCCCGACCGCTGGCCCGCTTGCTCAAAGTCGCCGAACCGCCTCCCAGCGGATTTTTGATCGTCGGCGCCAACGGACCGGCACGAGTCATCGCCAAAGCGTTACAACAACAAGGCAGTCGCGTGGTGCTGACCGATTCCAACTGGGAAAACATCCGCGCTGCGCGCATGGAAAACTTACCCACCTACTTTGGCAACCCGGCCTCACAACACGCTGAGACTCATCTTGATTTGGTCGGGCTTGGGCATTTACTGGCCTTGTCAGCCTCTGGCGAGTTAAACACTCTGGCCGCCGTACGCTTTGCTCACGAGTTCGGTCCAAGACGGGTATTTGCCCTAGCTAATGGGCAAGACAACCGGCGCACAGATAAACACCGCGCCAGCCATGAATACCGCGGGCAACCGCTGGGTAATCCGGCACTGACCTACGGGCAGTTAGCCAGCGAGCTGAGCCAAGGTACCGAGTTGTATAGCACCCACCTGACCGATAGCTTCACCTGGGATGACTACCTGAAATTGCATGGCAAACGTGTCACGTTGCTGTTTGCCCGAGACAATATCGGCTGGGTGCATGTGGTGACACCGCAAAGCGATTTGAAGCCCGGCGCGGGCTGGACGTTGCTGGCGTTGATCAAGCAAGACAGCAATGCGGACTAGCGCCCTCAACAATGACTGGCAATGCGTTTAAGTGACTGGTTTTCAGTCCAATGCCTGACCTCCCTCATGGCATGCCTGCTGAAACCCCGTTAACATCACTTTCGCTTTTATCCTATTGATCTGTTGGGTGCTGTGTGGCCAAAAAGTCGAAACGTGAGATTGCCTTTGCTGACGGCAATTCTGAAGCACCGCTTACCGTAGCTGACGTCGCTGTTAAAGCAGGGGTTTCACCTATTACCGTTTCGCGCGCGTTAAATCGTCCGGAGCTGGTGAGTGATAAGACGCGGCAACACGTTTTGGACGTTGTGCGCGAGATGGGCTATGTGCCCAATTTATTGGCCGGTAGCTTGGCCTCCAGCAAAAGCCGTCTGGTTGCGATTTTGCTGCCAACGATTGCTAACTCGATTTTTTCCAGTGCGGTACAGGCCATCATGGATCGGCTGACCGAGGCAGGCTACCAGTCGCTCTTAGGCCCGACAGGGTACTCCCCTGAAAAAGAGGAGATCTTGCTTGAGGCTATCTTAGGCCGACGCCCAGACGGCATCGTTCTCACAGGGACTTTGCACACTGAGGCCAGCCGAAATCGACTGGCCTCAGCCGGTATTCCGGTGGTTGAAGCATGGGACCTCAGCGAGACCGCGCTGGATATGCAAGTTGGTTTTTCCCATGAAGCAGTCGGCGTCTTGGTTGCTGATCACTTCTTTGCAAAGGGCTACCGCCGATTCTCAGTTATTTCTGTGGATGATCCACGTGCCATTCGACGCTGTAACAGCCTCATCGAAAGGCTCAAACAGCACGATCTGCACGATGTGCCTGTAGAGATTCTGCCTCTGCCTTCGACCTGGGAAGTCGGCAGAGAAGGCTTGAGACGGCTCCAGCAACGTGAAACACCGCCCAACCTTATTTTCTGTAGCTCAGACACCTTAGCCTTCGGCGTTCTTGCCGAAGCTGCCAGCCAGGGCCTGCGCGTTCCACACGATATCGCTGTCCTCGGATTCGGCGACATCATTAACGCTAAATTTGCTAACCCTGCCCTGTCTACGATCAGTGTTAACTCCGCAAAAATGGGCCGGGAAGTCGCTGAAGCCCTGCTTAATAGATTCTCTGACAGCCCTGACGCCTCCGTCAGCCAGACAGATACAGGCTTCGAGCTCATCGAACGCGCCAGCACCTAGGTTCAATACGAAATATACCTGCGCTCGGTTATGCGGCGTGAATACAGGCACGGGATGTTCATTTACGACCTGTAGACGCCGCCTCCTCGCCCGTTTTCGCCTTGCCTCACCTGCGCTCAAAAACATGACGCTCCCCCCTCAATTCAATTCCTAGATCTCTCCAAAAAGCACTTGCAATGATAGCGCTATCTATTTAATGATAGCGCTATCGTTGTACGACAACATACAACGGCATATGACGAATAAACGTCGATCCAGTGGCAGGTCTACCCGCACAACAATAATTAGTGGGAGCGTCAACCATGCAAGAACCCAAGAAAACCCGCGTCCGCTATTTGATCCTGCTCATGCTATTTCTGGTGACAACGATCAACTATGCCGACCGGGCAACCATCTCCATCGCCGGCTCCAGTATTCAGAAAGACTTTGGCATGGACGCCGTGACCCTCGGCTATATCTTTTCAGCGTTTGGCTGGGCTTATGTAATAGGCCAAATACCAGGCGGCTGGCTGCTTGATCGCTTTGGTTCAAAGAAAGTCTACGCTGGCAGTATTTTCACTTGGTCGCTGTTTACCCTGTTGCAGGGTTATATCGGCGAGTTCGGTATCTCAACTGCAATCGTGCTGCTATTCCTACTGCGCTTTATGGTGGGTCTTGCAGAAGCCCCATCGTTCCCGGGTAACGCACGCATAGTTGCCACGTGGTTCCCGACCAAAGAGCGCGGCACAGCATCAGCGATCTTCAACTCAGCACAGTACTTTGCGACCGCTCTGTTCGCGCCACTGATGGGATGGATCGTCTACACCTACGGCTGGCAGCACGTTTTTATCGTCATGGGCGCCTTAGGCATTGTGTTCTCGATGATATGGATGAAGGTGATCTACGGACCAAAGGATCACCCCTCGGTCAATGCCGCAGAGGTCAAATACATTGCTGACAACGGTGGCTTGGTCGATCTTGAGGATTCGAGAAAGAAAAAGGACGGTGGTCCCAAGTGGGATTACATCCGCCAGCTTCTGACCAACCGCATGATGATGGGTATTTACATTGGCCAGTTCTGTATCAATGCCCTCACCTACTTCTTCCTCACTTGGTTCCCGGTTTATCTGGTGCAAGAACGCGGCATGACCATCCTTAAGGCGGGCTTTATTGCTTCGCTACCTGCCATCTGCGGTTTTCTGGGCGGTGTATTGGGCGGCGTGATTTCAGATGCGTTGCTGCGCCGTGGTAACTCGTTGAGCGTGTCACGCAAGACCCCCATCGTATGCGGCATGTTGTTGTCGATGAGCATGATCATTTGCAACTACGTCGATGCTGACTGGATGGTTGTGTGCTTCATGGCCTTGGCGTTTTTTGGCAAAGGTATCGGCGCACTGGGTTGGGCCGTGGTTTCAGACACATCGCCCAAGCAAATTGCAGGGCTTTCGGGGGGCTTGTTCAACACGTTTGGCAATCTGTCGTCGATTTCAACACCGATCATCATCGGCTACATCATTGCCGCAACCGGCTCTTTCAAAATGGCTTTGGTGTTCGTAGGCGCCAACGCGCTGGTCGCTGCCATCAGCTACCTGTTCATCGTTGGCGAAATCAAACGCATTGAACTTAAAGGGGTATCCACAGAGCCAAATCCAGCCGAGGGAACACCATCGGTAAACGCAGGCGCATTGCATCCAACTACAAGAAAGGTATGACTTCATGGAAACGTTGACTCAACACCAAACTGTCACCGGCACGCCAATTATTACGGAATTGAAAGTAGTTCCAGTGGCCGGTCATGACAGCATGCTGCTCAACCTGAGTGGCGCCCACAGCCCTTTTTTCACCCGTAATGTGCTGATTCTCAAAGATAGCGCCGGTCATACAGGGGTGGGTGAGGTGCCGGGCGGTGAAGGTATCCGCAAGACCCTTGAGGATGCACGCGACCTGCTGGTTGGCCAGTCAATCGGTAACTATCAACGCCTTCTGAACACCGTGAAAACCACATTTGCTGACCGCGACGTTGGCGGTCGAGGGCTGCAAACGTTTGATCTGCGAATTGCTATTCATGCAGTAACAGCCGTGGAGTCGGCATTGCTTGACCTGCTGGGTCAGCATTTGGAAGTGCCGGTTGCAGCACTGCTCGGTGAAGGGCAACAGCGCGATGCGGTCGAGATGTTGGGTTACCTGTTTTATGTCGGTGATCGCAATAAAACAGATCTAGCCTATCGCTCGGAACACGATGGCGACAACGAATGGTTCCGCCTACGCAATGAGGAGGCATTGTCACCCGAGTCGGTGGTTGCACTCGCGCAAGCGGCCTACGATCGTTATGGTTTCAAAGACTTCAAACTCAAAGGCGGCGTGCTGCGCGGTGAAGATGAAATCGCCGCTGTCACGGCATTGTCAGAACGCTTTCCTGATGCTCGTATCACCCTTGACCCCAATGGCGCATGGTCGCTGAAAGAAGCAGTGGCCCTGTGCCGCGATCAGCACAATGTGCTGGCCTACGCCGAAGACCCCTGCGGAGCTGAAAACGGCTACTCCGGTCGTGAAGTCATGGCTGAGTTCCGACGCGCTACAGGGCTGCGTACTGCAACCAATATGATTGCCACCGATTGGAGGCAGATGGGCCATGCGATTCAGTCGCAATCGGTCGATATTCCGCTGGCAGACCCGCACTTCTGGACGATGCAGGGATCGGTTCGAGTGGCTCAGATGTGCAATGACTGGGGGCTGACGTGGGGCTCTCACTCCAACAATCATTTCGACATCTCGCTCGCGATGTTTACCCACGTCGCGGCCGCTGCGCCTGGCACCATTACGGCCATTGATACGCATTGGATCTGGCAAGACGGTCAGCACCTGACCAAAAAGCCCCTGAAAATCGTCGGTGGAATGGTGCAAGTACCGAAGAAACCGGGCTTGGGTGTCGAGTTGGATTGGGACGGGCTGATGAAAGCCAATGAAACCTACAAGTCCATGGGCTTGGGCGCACGCGATGACGCGACCGCCATGCGCTACTTGGTCCCAGGGTGGGAGTTCAACAACAAGCGTCCGTGCATGGTGCGTTAAACACCGCTAGCGCTTTACTCCTCAATCCGAAAAGGGCGCCCAAGGTGCCCTTTTCTGTTAGGCATCAGTTCTGCCCTCACGCTTACTCTTGGCCGCAACCCATAAAGTCCGCCGCGAGCGCTGCGGCTATGGTTGACTCTCAGCCTAGCGGGTCATGCGAACCCAGGAAGCACCGGCACCGGGCGCTTGTCATCATCAATGGCGACAAAACTGAACAAGCCTTGGATCGCCAGTTCACGTCCATCACAGCTCATGCTTTCGACATAGACCTCAACCTCAACCTTAAGGCTGGTGTTGCCGACTTTCACTACACGCCCAACCAACTCAACAATCGAGCCTGCCGCAATCGGATGGTTAAAGTCGATACGATCCGTCGAAACGGTCACCAACGGCAAACGGCAGAAGCGCGTCGCGGCGATGGACGAGACTTCATCCATCCAAGCCAGGGCTGTGCCGCCAAATAGGGTGTTGTGGTGATTGGTGGTCGAAGGGAATACAGCTTTGGTAATGCGGGTAACGGATAACTCAGTACGGCGTTGAATCTCTTGCTCACGCGCAGTCATGCTTTTACTACCTACAACTGGACAAAGGTCTGACAAATTTCAGGCACAAAAAAGCAGCCCGAAGGCTGCTTTCTTCTGCATCGAAAAACTGAACTTAAGACAGTTTTTCTTTGATGCGAGCTGCTTTACCGGACAGGTCACGCAGGTAGTACAGCTTGGCTTTACGAACGTCACCGCGACGCTTAACAGCCATGCTGTCGATTTGCGGGCTGTAGGTCTGGAAAGTACGCTCTACGCCAACACCGTTGGAGATTTTACGAACAGTGAAAGCACTGTTCACGCCACGGTTACGCTTGGCAATCACTACACCTTCGAAAGCTTGCAGACGCGAACGGTCGCCTTCCTTCACTTTCACCTGAACGACAATAGTGTCGCCTGGGGCAAAGGTAGGGATCTCTTTGGTCATCTGCTCTGCTTCGAGTGCAAGGATGATTTTGTTAGTCATGCTGTGCTCCTAAGGTAGATCGTCTGATCTACCATCGATACGTTGTTAACTATCGTCCCGCTCGCGGATATATTCCTCAAGCAGCTTCTTCTCTTCTCCAGAAAGCGAGCGGCTTTCCAGAAGATCGGCGCGTCGTTCAAAGGTCCGCCCAAGGGACTGCTGTAAACGCCAACGCCGGATGTGTGCATGATTGCCACTAAGCAATACGTCGGGAACACGCTGATCCGCATACACCTCCGGTCGGGTGTAGTGCGGGCAATCAAGCAGACCGTCCGTGAAGGAGTCTTCCTCCGCGGAGTCCACATGCCCTAAAGCTCCGGGCAGCAGTCGTGTAACCGCATCAATCAGAACCATCGCCGGCAGTTCACCGCCAGAGAGTACATAGTCACCAATTGACCACTCTTCATCGACATGAGCGTCTATAAAACGCTCGTCAATGCCTTCATAACGACCTGCAATGAGGATTAATGCTTCCTCATTCGCCAGTTCGCGTACCGCCGACTGTTTCAGTTGACGGCCTTGGGGCGACAGGTAAATCACCTTCGCCGCCTCTCCGGCTGCTTCTCTGGCCTGAACCAGCGCATCTTCCAGAGGCTTGATCTTCATCACCATGCCCGGACCACCGCCAAATGGGCGATCGTCCACAGTGTGATGTCGGTCCGTTGTGTAGTCCCGCGGATTCCAACAGGTGAGCTGCAATAGCCCTTGTTTCACCGCACGACTGGTGATGCCGTAGTCGCTGATGGCGGAAAACATTTCGGGAAACAAACTGATCACTTCTACGCGCAATTTAGCCACGCTTAGAAGTCCGCATCCCAATCCACCTTCATCTCGCCAGCCACCAAGTCGACACTCAACACACATTGCTCTGTATAGGGCAACAAGCGATCACGATCGTCCAGGCTACCTGGGCAAGGTTTGACTTCCATGACATCGTTCGAGCCAGTTTCCATCAGATCAACAATCTTGCCGAGCAATTGCCCTTCAAGGTTGGTCACTTTCAGTCCCTGCAGCTGGTACCAGTAGTACTCGCCTTCGGTCAATTCAGGAAACAGGTTGCGTGGCACGCAGATCTCGAATTCGCGAAGAAGACCTGCTTCATCACGATCATCAAGACCCTTGAGCTTCACGACCAGAAACTTGCCGTTGTGAGAACGGCCACTGACCAGCTCTGCCTGTCGTACATCATTACCGCGCCGAAGCGTCAGCTTTTTGTAGTCCAACAGGTTATCAATTGGATCCGTAAAGGAATAAACCTTCACTTCGCCGCGCACGCCGTGAATGGAGTAGATTTT
This sequence comes from Pseudomonas endophytica, assembly GCF_001411475.1. Classification (GTDB taxonomy): domain Bacteria; phylum Pseudomonadota; class Gammaproteobacteria; order Pseudomonadales; family Pseudomonadaceae; genus Aquipseudomonas; species Aquipseudomonas endophytica. Next base: position 18,954 of record NZ_LLWH01000177.1, read on the forward strand.
GCCGATAACGATCAAATCATCAGCAGCTTCAGGCGTCACGCTCATATTGCTCAGGCCGCAGCCTTAGCATTGACCTTCACAAGCTGAGCAACGCGCTCAGACATTTGTGCACCAACGCCCAACCAGTAAGCGAGGCGGTCTTCTTTAACGGAGAAACGAACTTCTTGACCACGAGCAACCGGGTTGAAGAAGCCAATTTGTTCCTTGTGGGAACCGTCACGTGGGTTACGGCTGTCGGTAACGGTCAAGTGGTAAAACGGGCGCTTTTTGGAGCCGCCAAGGGCAAGACGGATTGTTAGCATGTGAACATCGTTCCTGTAGTCGGTGCTGCAAATCTAAATGCACAGCGGGCATAGGTGCCCGAAAGGCCGCATATTCTAAGGAATATCCGGACTTTTGCAAATGTCTTTTTCTAACGCCTATGGGCGCGCCGTGTAGATTTGCTGTAAAGCCGCCACGAATGGCGACAGGTCAGCTCCCACTTAATGCGGGTTTGCTGGGTGTCTCGCAAGGCTGCGAGTTACCCGCACGCACGCGTGCGGGCGGGTAATTTACATTTTTGGCATGCCGCCGCCGGGCAACATCGAGCCCATGCCGCGCATCATTTTGGCCATTCCACCTTTGGCGGAAAACTTTTTCATCATCTTTTGCATCTGCTTGTGTTGCTTGATCAAGCGCCCGATGTCCTGCACCTGAGTGCCGGAACCCATGGCAATACGACGCTTGCGCGAACCGCTGATCAGCTCAGGGTCACGACGCTCAGCCGGGGTCATGGAGTTGATGATGGCTTCCATTTGCTTGAACTGCTTTTCAGCTGCGCCCTGAGCATTGCCCATTTGCGCCAGATTGACACCGCCCATGTTCGGCAGTTTGTCCATTAGGCCGCCAAGGCCGCCCATGTTCTTCATCTGTTGCAGCTGATCACGAAAGTCTTCGAGATCGAAGCCTTTACCTTTTTTAAGCTTTTTCGCCAGCTTGTCGGCTTTGTCTTTATCGAGCGTTTGCTCTGCTTGCTCGATCAGGCTGAGCACGTCGCCCATGCCCAAGATACGCGAGGCAATACGATCCGGGTGGAACGGCTCGAGCGCGTCGCTCTTCTCGCCCATACCGATAAATTTGATCGGCTTGCCCGTGATCGAGCGCACAGACAACGCCGCCCCCCCACGTGCATCACCGTCTACTTTGGTCAAGATCACGCCGGTCAGTGGCAGCGCATCACCGAAGGCTTTGGCGGTGTTGGCCGCATCCTGACCGGTCATGGCATCGACCACGAACAGGGTTTCTACCGGTTTGACCGCAGCATGAAGCTCTTGGATCTCGGCCATCATCTCAGCATCAATGTGCAGACGACCGGCGGTGTCGACGATCACAACATCTATGAATTTGAGTCGGGCTTCACTAATAGCTGCTTGCGCAATGGCCACTGGCTTCTGGCTGATATCGGACGGGAAGAACGTAACGCCCACTTCGCCCGCCAGGGTTTCCAGCTGCTTGATGGCAGCCGGACGATAAACGTCAGCCGACACCACCATCACGGATTTCTTTTTGCGCTCTTTAAGGAAGCGCGCAAGCTTGCCGGCGGTAGTGGTTTTACCCGCCCCCTGCAAACCTGCCATGAGGACTACCGCAGGTGGCGCAACATTGAGGAGCAGATCCTCGTTGGCAGCGCCCATCAGGCTTTCGAGTTCGGCCTGAACGATTTTTACAAACGCTTGGCCCGGCGTCAGGCTGCGCGACACTTCTGTGCCGACCGCGCGCTCTTTGACCGAGTTAACGAAGTCTTTGACCACTGGCAAAGCCACGTCGGCTTCCAGCAACGCCATGCGCACTTCACGCAGGGTGTCTTTGATATTGTCTTCGGTCAGCTTGGCCTTGCCGGTGACATGGCGCAGCGTCTGCGAGAGACGATCGGTTAAATTTTCAAACATGCGCGATCCTTTCAGGCCCAAAGTAGACCGAGGTTATTGCGGCCCAGCCCGTGTAAAACTGATGCTCGGCGAGCCTGCGGCGTGGGCAGGTCGCGGATTATAGCGAAGACTGACCGCCGCGCACACCTTACCGTCGCTTATGTAGTCTTTCGTGTAGAGCCGGTTGTATGCCAAACTCAGCCCTTTCGGGCTTGCCTAATAGGATTTATGCTCCCCTTGTCACCCAGCTTGCTACCCAGCCTCGCCGCCGCCTGCTTATATGCCGCTGCGACCTTCTATCAAGGCTCTTGCCTGCGCCAAGGCGCCAAGGCAAACAAACGGCTGTTGGTCACACTCGGCATCCTTGCCGTTATCGCCCATGCAGCGAGCCTCTATACCCATTTATTGACGCCAGCAGGTCTTGAGCTGGACTTCTTCAGCGCTGCAAGCCTAATTGCCGTGGCGGTCATTATCGTGACGCTGGTGGCCTGCACACGTATTCCGGTCGAGAACCTACTGCTGCTGCTCTATCCGCTGGGTATGCTCACCGTCCTGATGTCCGAGTTCGCGCCTGCGGGCACCGTTCAGGTGGTAGATGAAGAGCCCGGTATCCTGTTGCACATCCTGCTCTCGATTCTGGCTTACGGCATGTTCACGATTGCCGTGTTCCAAGCCTTGCTGCTATCGCTGCAAAACTATCAACTCAAGCACAAACACCCCAAAGGGCTGATCAAAAACTTTCCGCCACTGCAAACCATGGAGAGCCTGCTATTTGGCTTCCTCTGGGCTGGCTGGTCGTTACTGTCACTGTCGCTAATTTCCGGCTGGGTGTTTCTGGGCAACCTATTTGCGCAGCATCTGGTGCACAAGACGTTGTTAGCCTGCCTGGCTTGGTTCGTCTTTAGCGTGTTGCTGTGGGGGCGCAATCGACTCGGCTGGCGCGGGCACAAAGCCATCCGCTGGACCCTTGCCGGTTTCTGCCTGTTAATGCTGGCCTACTTTGGCAGCAAACTGGTTCGTGAATACATTCTGCATATCTAACGGCGATGAATATGGATAGCTTGCCCCACGGCTCAGTACTCGCTGTATTAGCCCTAGTGTTTCTCGGGCTAGGATTCTTTATTGGCAGAACGTCGCGCAAGGTTGGAGTCAAGACCGACCGCGACGCCCCACTCCAGTCCCCCAACGAAATTGCGGCCAATGAGACTGATCCCTCGAACAGCCGCCCTATCCTGCTCTCTGGGATAAAGGCGCTGGACACCATCACCGTCAACGACATTTTGATCCCGCGCAGCGAAGTTGAGGGTTTGAATCTGGATGACTCGATCGAAGCGCTGATCGAGCAACTGCGCCTGACCGAGCGTACTCGCTTACCGGTGTTTCACAACGATATCAACCAAGTTGAAGCGATCCTCAATACTCGACACATTCAACACATGCTTGCAGATAACACCCTGACTAAAGAAGCTTTGTTAGAGGTCTGCCATGAACCCTACTTCGTCCCGGAAAGCACACCACTGCCCTTGCAACTGCTGAACTTCCATAAACAACAACGTCGTCTCGGCGTGGTAGTTGACGAATACGGCGAAGTCCTCGGCATCGTTACACTTGAAGACATACTTGAAGAAATCGTCAGTGAGTTCGAGGACGAGCAAAACCTCGATAACCCGCACATCGAACCGCTTCCCGATGGCCGCTTTGTGGTCGATGGCGCAGCGACTATTCGCGAACTCAATAAAAGCCTGGGCTGGCACCTACCCAGCGATGGTCCGAAAACCCTCAACGGATTGGTCACTGAAGCGCTGGAAACCATCCCTGAAAGCACCGTGTGCTTGAAGATCGGCCACTACCGCCTAGAAATCCTCGCCACCGAAGAAAACCGCGTCAGCCGTGTGCTGATCTGGCACGACAGTGTCAAGCTCGCGGCTTAATCGCATTGTAAGGTCTTGTTACAATCGAATTGCCCTCCCTATAATCACTGTGCTTATCCAAGCCCCGCCAACACGCGTGCTACCCGCACCCTAGGCTGTTAACGGGTCGCATTGTGCACCATCAGCGCTCGTTCCCATCCCGAACCGCGTTTACACCCAGCCTCAGGGCTAACGACCATAACAATTGCTTTGGCATCTCTATCGAGCCACAACGGCTAATAGCGGGCCCAGAGTTCATAACTGTCAGGGATACGCGCATGACCTCCAGCATCACCCACAGCGAAGCTTCGTCCGACAAACCGATCAATTCGACGGCCCGTGTCGCGACGGCCAGCTTTATTGGTACTGCCATCGAGTTTTATGACTTCTATGTGTATGCCACAGCCGCTGCACTGGTCATTGGCCCGGTTTTTTTCCCGCAAACGTCCGGCACCGCACAAATGCTGTCAGCCTTTCTGACGTTTGGTATCGCCTTTCTAGCCCGCCCACTGGGCTCTTTCCTGTTCGGCCACTTCGGGGACCGAGTCGGACGCAAATCCACACTGGTGGCCTCCTTATTGTTGATGGGCGTGTGCACGACCTTGATCGGCGTGCTGCCGGGTTACGCCACCATTGGCGCGTGGGCGCCGATTTTGTTGTGCGTACTGCGCTTTGGGCAGGGCTTGGGGCTTGGCGGTGAATGGGGCGGAGCAGCGCTGCTCGCGACCGAAAACGCACCAAAAGGCAAGCGCGCCTGGTTCGGTATGTTTCCGCAGCTAGGCCCTTCAATCGGCTTTCTGGCCGCCAATGGTTTGTTTCTAGTTCTAGCCATGAGCCTCAGTGACGAGCAATTTCGCTCATGGGGCTGGCGGATACCTTTTCTGTTGAGCGCAGCGCTAGTAATGGTCGGCTTGTATGTGCGGCTGAAGCTGGAAGAAACGCCAGTATTCGCAAAAGCCGTAGCGCAGCACGAACGAGTGAAAATGCCGATCGTTGAGTTGTTTGCTCAATATTGGGCACCGATGCTGCTGGGTGCCGCTTCGATGGTGGTGTGCTATGCACTGTTTTACATCTCAACGGTTTTCTCGCTGAGTTATGGCGTGGCCACCTTGGGCTACACGCGTGAGACTTTTCTCGGCCTGCTGTGCTTCGCGGTGTTGTTTATGGCGGCGGCAACCCCCCTTTCAGCGTGGGCCAGTGACCGCTATGGGCGTAAACCGGTGCTGGTGGTTGGCGGAGTGCTAGCGATTTTGTCCGGTTTTCTGATGGAGCCGTTGCTCACCCAGGGTTCAACCTGGGGTGTAGCGCTGTTCTTGTGCATTGAGTTGTTCTTGATGGGCGTGACCTTTGCTCCGATGGGTGCCCTGCTGCCGGAGCTGTTCCCTACCCGCGTGCGCTACACCGGCGCCTCTGCTGCCTATAATTTGGGCGGAATTGTGGGCGCATCGGCCGCGCCTTTCTTTGCTCAAAAACTGGTGACAATGGGCGGTTTGAGCTGGGTGGGCGGCTATGTGTCGGGCGCAGCAGTGCTCAGCTTGATCGCTGTACTGTGCTTGAAGGAAACCAAAGAAGCGGACCTGAACAAGGTCACGTGAGGGATGCATAACCCTTGTGGAGCTGCCGCAGGCTGCGATTTTTAGATCTTTAGATCTTTAGATCTTTAACAGCAAAAGATCGCAGCCTGCGGCAGTTCACGGTTACAGCTCTACGACAACGGCCCGGGCAGCGCGGATCGCTTTAGCACGTGCAGCCTCAATCGACTCGTCACGGGCCAGGGCAACGCCCATACGGCGCTGACCATTGACCTCTGGCTTACCAAACAAGCGCAGGGCTGTGTCGGGCTCGCTCAAAGCAGCGCCAAGGTTGGCAAATGCGGTCTGGGTCGACTGGCCTTCTACCAAAATCACCGCCGACGCCGATGGACCAAACTGGCGAATCAGAGGGATCGGCAAGCCCAAAATAGCGCGAGCGTGCAGCGCAAACTGCGACAAGTCTTGTGAAATCAGTGTGACCAAACCGGTGTCATGCGGGCGCGGCGATACTTCGCTAAACCACACTTGATCACCTTTGATAAACAGCTCGACACCAAACAGTCCACGACCACCTAACGCCTCGGTAACCGCCTTAGCCACACGCTCGGACTCTGCCAGCGCAACCGGGCTCATGGCTTGCGGCTGCCAAGACTCCTGATAGTCGCCCTTCTCTTGACGATGACCGACCGGCGCGCAGAAGGTGGTACCGCCAATGTGGCGCACGGTGAGTAAGGTAATTTCGTAATCGAAGTCGATAAAACCTTCAATGATGACTCGGCCTTTACCCGCTCGGCCGCCTTCTTGCGCGTAATCCCACGCCTTTTGCACGTCGTCGACGCTGCGCAGCAAGCTCTGACCTTTACCCGACGAACTCATCACGGGTTTGACCACGCATGGGAAGCCCAAGTCTTGTACCGCTTTGCTGTAATCCTCGAAGGTGTCAGCAAAGTGATACGGCGAGGTCGGCAGGTCCAACTCTTCAGCAGCCAAGCGACGGATGCCTTCACGGTTCATGGTTAGCGACGTCGCACGCGCGGTCGGGATCACGGTAAAGCCTTCGGCTTCCAGCTCAACCAGCGTCGCGGTGGCGATGGCTTCGATTTCTGGAACGATATAGTGCGGCTTTTCTTGCTCGATGATGGCACGCAGGGCTGCGCCGTCCAGCATATTGATCACGTGGCTGCGGTGCGCAACCTGCATAGCAGGGGCATTGGCATAGCGATCGACGGCAATCACTTCGACGCCCAAACGCTGCAATTCGATGACAACTTCTTTGCCCAGCTCGCCGCAGCCACACAGCAATACGCGGGTCGCGGTAGGCGACAGTGGAGTTCCGATACGAGTCATTTCAGGTCCTCAAGCAAGCGAATCATCGAAGGCGCTTGCAACGCTAGCGCCTACTGGGGAGAAAGGCGGGCATTTTACATGACTAGGCAGCGGCTTTGCGCAAACGCCACGCCATCGCCAGCCAGACACAGGTGACACCGGCGAATTTGGAGGCCATCGCCGTAAGGATCACGCCCGGAGTAAAGGCGTCAATCATGCCGAAGAAGATAAAGGTATCAATGGGGATGCTGAGCGCCGAGCTGATCCAGAGACGATCATGCAGCGGGCGCTTAGTGATGCTGAACACCAGCCAGTCGATGCACTCGGACACTGCAAACGCAGTGGCACTGGCCAAGGCAATCGAAGGATCAGAGGTGATGTAGGACAACACCAACGCCGCCAGCATGGCCAAAAGAGCGCCATGGCCGAAGCGGGTTTGCACCATGTCGCGCAGCACAAACACCAGCCCACCCCAAGCTGACCAGATAATGTCCAGGTGCGGCGCTGAAGAAAATGCGTAGTTAATCAGCACAACGCTGGCGATGTAAGCGACTAGAAACAGCATGGTTGCGGGTGACACCTCAAAATAAGGCGCACAGGGTACTTGAGTCATCACCTTTTTTGTAGGCGCTGCCGCGGGCTGCGAGCGTTTAAGATCAAAAGATCGCAGCCTTCGTGCCTCGGCAGCTCCTACGTGCCTAAGACCCACATGACGCCACTGGATTTGGCCCGCTCGTGACACAAGGCCAGTACTTCGCGGCGTTCAGGGTTGGTCATGCGGCTCCAGCGAGTAATTTCTGCAACCGTACGCTGACAGCCGGTGCACACGTCATCGTCGTCCAGCGCGCAAATGCTCACACATGGCGAGGCGACTGGACGCTCGAGGTCACTCATCCTCTTGCACCACTAACTCACGCGCATAACGCTGACTGTTGTTTACATAGCTCGCGGCGCTGGCTTCGAGCATTTTTTTCTGCTCTTCGGTCAGTTCTCGCACGACTTTGCCCGGCGAACCCATCACCAGCGAGCCATCCGGAATGTCCTTGCCTTCGCCAATCAGCGAGTTGGCGCCAATGATGCAGTGCTTGCCTATTTTGGCCCCATTGAGGATCACCGAATTAATGCCGATCAGGCTGTAATCACCCACGGTGCAGCCGTGCAACATGGCGTTGTGCCCGACAGTCACACCAGTGCCCAAGGTCAGCGGGTAACCCATGTCGGTGTGCATCACCGCGCCATCCTGCACGTTGCTGTGTTTGCCGATCAGGATCAGCTCGTTATCACCACGCAGTACGGCGTTGAACCAGACGCTGGCGCCCTCCTCAAGACGCACCTTGCCAATCAAGGTGGCATTAGGGGCTGCCCAACTGTCGGGATGAGTGTCGACGTGCGAGTCGCCCAAGCGATATTTCATACTGATGTCCTCAAGGCAGGCGTGGCTGTCTGCAGACAGCTCTATACAGGGATAAAACGTTCAGGCGGGGTATGCAGGTTGATGTTTACATCGTCGTACAGCAGGTTCATCAACTCAACGATCATGATCGCCGATAGGCCCCAGATCTTGTACACCCCAAAACGGTAGCTGGGCACATACCAACTGCGCCCTTGGTAGTCGATTCGGTGGGTATGCTCACGCGGGTCTTGACGGAAAAAATCCAAAGGCACGCTGAACACCGCAGCGATCTCGGCATCATTGGCCAAGTACTCGACGTAATCCGGAACCAGCCCGACATAAGGTGTAACCCGTATACCGTGCAATGAGATTAAAGGGCTGAGCGGCCCGACGACCTCAACCAGCCCAGGCGGCAAGCCAATTTCTTCTTCGGCTTCACGCAGGGCGGTAAAGACTAAGTCTGGGTCCTCTGGGTCGCGCCGCCCACCCGGAAAAGCCACTTCACCGCCATGGGTCGATAACCCGCTAGCGCGCAGGGTCAGAATCAGTTCGGGCTCATCACTGCGCGTCACCGGCAACAGTACCGCGGCCTCCGGAAAGCTGCGGTCTGTTTGCAGCGTCCGCGGGGTGTAGCGACTCACACGGCGAAGTAGCTCATCCAGCATAGGTCATCTCGATCCGTCACTTATCGAACATCATGCACCAATTTGCCCAACTCACCCAAGCCCCAGACTGTCGCAGGGCACAAAGTGGGGCTTGCTGTTAATTCATCTCAGCCCCAAGATAGGCGCCAAAGCTCGAGAGCACAGCATGAAATTTTGCAGTCAGTGCGGCAACTCTGTCAGCCAACATATCCCAGAGGGCGATTCGCGCCTGCGTTATGTCTGTGACCACTGTCACACTATTCATTATCAAAACCCGAATATCGTCGCGGGCTGCCTGCCGACTTGGGGCACGCAAGTGCTGTTATGCCGACGCGCCATCGAACCGCGTAAAGGCTATTGGACTCTGCCCGCCGGCTTTATGGAAAACGGTGAAACTGTTGAGCAAGCAGCGCGTCGAGAAACCCACGAAGAAGCCTGTGCTCAGGTCCAGCAATTAGCTATTTACACGCTGATTGATGTTCCCCACATCAATCAGGTGCATATCTTCTACCGTGCAGAACTGCAAAGCCTCGACTTCGCAGTCGGTGAAGAAAGCCTAGAGGTGCGGTTGTTTGAAGAAGCCGATATCCCTTGGTCTGAGTTAGCTTTTCGCACAGTGAGCCGTACTCTAGAATGCTTTTTTTCTGACCGTCAAACACAGTCTTACCCTGTGCGCAGCGAGGCGGTACCGCCGTTGCAAGAGTTGCTCCCCCCCAAACAATAATGTTTTTGTCTTGTACCTCAGGAATACCCCTCTAATGCGTTGGTTGCTTGCTGTACTTTGCCTGTCGTTTGTCGTTACTAGCCAAGCCGCTGTCGTCATGACTATCAACGGCAAGCCCGTCGACAAAGATCAAATCCTTAAATCGCCTCAAACATCACAACGCGCTAGCGCCAGCAGCCATGTCGATAAGATCTTGGTGATCAAGTCGGCTCGCAAGCTCGAGTTGATCAGCGATGGCAAAACGATCAAAAGCTATCGCATCTCGCTGGGCAAACAGCCTAAAGGCCCAAAAATCCAAGAAGGCGACAAGCGCACACCTGAAGGGCTTTATTGGGTGGACTGGCGCAAGCGCAGTAACAAATTCAATCTGGCCATGCACATCAACTATCCCAACGTCAGCGATGCTGCGGCCGCGCGGCGGGCGGGCGTGAACCCAGGGTCAATGATCATGATTCATGGCACGCCCGACTCAGAAGACAACCCTGAAGAGCTGTTCCACACGCTTGATTGGACCGATGGCTGCATCGCCATGAAGAATTACGAAATGCGCGAAGTCTGGAGCATGGTCAAAGATGGCACTCTGATTGAGATTCGCCCTTAACTGAGAAATACGCGCACAAAAAAGCCCGCGCTTCCCTTTATAGGGATACGCGGGCTTTTTTATGCAGCGCCTGACTAAAAGTCTGCCAAACGCCACACCTCATAGGCGGGTGTTTCATACGGATGGCTTTGCTTGAGCGCAGCCACCACCGCCTGAATCAACTCGTCTGCAACCACCAGCTCAACTTTCCACTCGTCCACATACTCGACTTGGCCAGTTTGCCCAATGAACGGCTGACTGCCGTCCAACGCTCGAAACTGGCCCTGCCCCATGGTTTGCCAGGCGCAGTGATCATAAGCACCGATTCGGCCACCACCGGCGGCAAAGACGGCACTTTTGACCTCATCGACATGACTCGGCGGAACGAAAAAGCTGAGTTTGTACACGGATTAAACCTACCCAGCCCTTAATCGACCCAAACGCGAGCGTTACGGAACATGCGCAGCCAAGGCGCATCTTCGCTCCACTCTTCTGAACGCCACGAGTTTTGCACCGCGCGGAATACACGCTCAGGGTGCGGCATCATGATCGTTACTCGACCATCACGGCTGGTAAGGCCGGTGATCCCGCGCGGCGAGCCGTTCGGGTTAGCCGGGTAATTTTCAGTGACCTTGCCGTGGTTATCGACAAAGCGCAGCGCAACGGTGCCCGACACATCAGCTTGTAACAGGGCCTCAGGGCTGGCGAACTCAGCGTGACCTTCACCGTGAGCAATGGCAATCGGCATCCGCGAACCGGCCATCCCTTGAAGGAAGATCGAGTTCGATTCCTGCACTTGAACCATCGCGACGCGCGCTTCGAACTGCTCGGAGCGGTTACGCACAAAGTGCGGCCACAACTCGCTACCCGGAATCAGTTCGCTGAGGTTGGACATCATCTGGCAACCGTTGCACACACCCAAGCTGAAGCTGTCACTGCGCTCGAAGAAACTCTGGAACGCATCACGTGCACGGGTGTTGAACAAGGCCGACTTGGCCCAGCCTTCACCGGCACCCAATACGTCACCGTACGAGAAGCCACCGCAGGCGACCAAACCTTTGAACGCGTTCAGGTCGACACGGCCAGCCAGAATGTCGCTCATGTGCACGTCGATCGCGTTGAAGCCAGCACGGTCAAAGGCCGCCGCCATTTCAACCTGACCGTTAACGCCCTGCTCACGCAGTACGGCAACTTGTGGGCGAATGCCTTTTTTGATGTAAGGCGCGCTGATGTTGGCGTTGACGTCAAAGCTCAACTGAGCCGTCAGACCCGGATTGTCTTCTACTAGAAGCGCGTCGAACTCTTGCTGAGCACAGTCAGCGTTGTCACGCATACGCTGGATCTGGTAGCTGGTTTCAGCCCACTGGCGTTGCAACTCGCCGCGTTGACCCGCAAAGACTTTTTCGTCGTGGAAGGTGATGGTGACTTCGCTGTTGTTCAGCGGCTGACCGATCACGTCCACGCATTCACCTAGGCCCGCAGCGCTGAACTGAGCCAGCACGTCAGCGGTAGCGTCTTGACGCACCTGAATCACTGCACCCAGCTCTTCGTTGAACAGAACTGCCGGCAATTGGCCAACGCTGTCAGCCAGGCAATCCAAGGTCAGGGTCAAACCACAGTGACCGGCAAACGCCATTTCCATCACCGACGTCAACAAACCACCGTCGGAACGGTCGTGGTAAGCCAACAGGTGACCGTCTGCATTCAGCCCCTGAATGACCGCGAAGAAGGCTTTGAGGTCTTCAGCGTCGTCGACGTCTGGCGCTTGATTGCCCAGCTTGCCGTAGGTTTGAGCCAGAATCGAAGCGCCCATACGGTTTTGACCACGGCCCAAGTCGATCAAGATCAGATCGGTCAGGCCCTTGTCCATGCGCAGTTCTGGGGTCAATGTTTGGCGAATATCGAGTACAGGGGCAAAACCGGTCACGATCAATGACAGCGGCGAAGTCACGCTTTTATCTGTCCCTTCATCGTTCCAACGGGTTTGCATCGACATTGAGTCTTTGCCCACTGGAATGGTGATGCCCAGCTCAGGGCACAGTTCCATGCCCACTGCTTTGACGGTGTCATACAGACGAGCATCTTCACCGGGGTGACCCGCCGCCGACATCCAGTTGGCCGACAGTTTAATGTCGGATATTTTGCCAATCCGCGACGCTGCGATGTTGGTCAGGGTTTCACCGATGGCCATGCGGCCCGATGCTGGAGCATCCAGCAGTGCTAGCGGAGTCCGCTCGCCCATGGCCATGGCTTCACCGCAGTACACGTCAAAGCTGGTAGCGGTAACGGCAACGTCGGCTACTGGAACCTGCCAAGGACCTACCATCTGATCACGGGCAACCAGACCGGTAATGGAACGGTCGCCAATGGTGATCAAGAAGCTTTTGCTGGCCACCGCCGGGTGATGCAGAACGCGTTCGACGCACTCGCCGATGTTGAGGGTCGCGGGGTCAAAGTCATCGCCCATTTCGGCTTCACGAACCACCGAACGGTGCATGCGTGGCGCCTTGCCGAGCAAGACTTCCAGCGGCATGTCCACCGGGCTGTTGTCGAAGTGGCTGTCGGTAACGGTGAGTTGCGGCTCAGCCGTGGCCTCACCAACCACCGCAAACGGGCAACGCTCACGTTCACAGATCGCCTGGAAGCGGTCGAAATCTTCAACACTGACCGCTAGAACATAACGTTCTTGGGATTCGTTACTCCAGATTTCGTGCGGGGCCATGCCCGGCTCATCGTTAGGAATATTGCGCAGTTCGAAACGGCCACCACGGTCGCCGTCGTTTACCAGCTCTGGGAAGGCGTTGGACAGACCGCCCGCGCCTACGTCATGGATGAAGCTGATCGGGTTTTTATCACCCAACTGCCAGCAACGGTCGATCACTTCCTGGCAACGGCGCTCCATTTCTGGGTTTTCGCGCTGTACCGAGGCAAAGTCCAGGTCTGCCGTGCTGGCACCGGTCGCCATAGAAGACGCAGCACCACCGCCCAGGCCGATCAACATGGCTGGGCCACCCAGCACGATCAGCTTGGCTCCAACCGTGATCTCGGCTTTTTGAACGTGTTCGGCGCGGATGTTACCCATGCCGCCAGCCAACATGATCGGCTTGTGATAACCGCGCACTTCATCGCCATGCGGGGTCGCAATGGACTGCTCGAAGGTGCGGAAATAGCCGGTAAGGGCTGGACGGCCGAACTCGTTGTTGAACGCCGCGCCACCCAGCGGGCCTTCAATCATGATGTCCAGCGCCGTTACGATGCGCTCTGGTTTGCCGTACGGCACCTCCCACGGCTGAGTAAAGCCCGGAATTTGCAGGTTGGACACGGTAAAGCCGGTCAGTCCTGCCTTTGGCTTGGCGCCACGACCGGTTGCACCCTCGTCACGAATCTCGCCACCGGAACCGGTCGCAGCGCCCGGGAACGGGGCAATCGCGGTTGGGTGGTTGTGCGTTTCAACCTTCATCAGGATGTGCACAGGTTCCTGCACCGCGCCGTACTGGCGGGTTTCAGGGTTCGGGAAGAAACGCCCGCCAACGCTACCGACGATCACTGAGGCGTTGTCTTTATAAGCAGACAGAACGCCTTCGCTGTGCATCACGTAGGTGTTTTTGATCATGCCAAACAGGCTTTTATCTTGGCTTTGGCCGTCGATGTCCCAACTGGCGTTGAAGATCTTGTGACGGCAGTGCTCGGAGTTCGCCTGAGCAAACATCATCAGTTCGATGTCGTGCGGGTTGCGACCCAAACCATTGAAAGCATTAACCAGATAGTCGATTTCGTCTTCCGCCAGCGCCAAGCCCAACTCAACGTTGGCTTTCTCTAGCGCGGCGCGACCACCACCCAGCACATCAATAGCCGTTAGCGGCTTTGGCTCAGCGTGGCTGAACAGACCGGCAGCCTGTTCTAGGTCGCCCAGTACGATTTGGGTCATACGGTCGTGCAATAGCTCCGTAATCGACTCAGCCTCAGCGTCGCTGAACTGACCGGCAACGTAGAAAGCGATACCGCGCTCCAAGCGCTGGATTTTCGCCAGGCCACAGTTACGGGCGATATCACTGGCCTTGCTCGACCAAGGGGAAATGGTGCCAAACCGCGGCAACACCAAAAACAGTCGGCCATTTGGCTCTTGGACCGGCACACTTGGGCCGTACTTCAGGAGGCGAGCCAGTACCTGCTGTTCATCGCGGGTCAAATCACCGTCTACAGCGGCAAAGTGGGCGAATTCAGCATACAAACCACTGACCGCTGGAACCTTAAGGCTCAGTTGTGCAAGGAGTTTGCTGTGGCGAAAGGCAGAAAGGGCAGGAGCGCCGCGCAGGATCAACATCTTCGGGACAGCCTCGGGAGGGGTGTGCTTTGAGGCCCGGCATTCTAGCCTAAACCATCGGTCACGGCATCTGAAACGGCACACTAGACGCACGCCAAACGTCGTTAATCGACCAAATCCTTATTCTTTGTGGCTATCAGAGAGATAACGGATGGTCGGTTATGATCTTTAGACCCTGCTCAACCCCTTATTTCATAAGGGTTTCAGTGTTTTTGCCGACGGTTATCAGAATGCCCGCATCTTGTCGAGATATGGCACCCGTGCTGCTTTGCGTATACTGCGCGCATGTTTTGTCTAACTGCATTCCGACAACGTGGGGCCAAATGGCTGCTCGTCACCGGACTCTTCCTGATGCTCGGCGCCTGCGTTGAAAAACCCAGCACCCTTGAGCGTGTAAAGGAGGATGGGGTACTGCGGGTGATCACCCGCAACAGCCCGGCCACCTATTTCGAGGACCGCAACGGCGAAACCGGCTTTGAGTACGAGTTGGTTAAACGCTTTGCCGACGACTTGGGCGTTAAGCTGGAAATCGAAACGGCTGACAACCTCGATGACCTTTTCAACAAACTGGGCCAACCTGACGGCCCGGTTTTAGCTGCTGCCGGTCTGGTCAGCAGCGATAACCGCCTCGCACAAGCCAAATTTTCTCATCCGTATCTCGAAGTGACGCCCCAGATCATTTATCGCAATGGTCAATCACGCCCAACCACGGCGGCCGATCTCGTCGGCAAGCGCATTACCGTGCTTCAAGGCAGCTCCCATGCTGAGCAGCTTGCCGAACTCAAGAAGCAATACCCTGGCATTGAATACGACGAGTCTGACGCTGTAGAAGTCGTCGACTTACTGCGCATGGTCGATGAAGGGCAAATTGATCTGACCTTGGTTGACTCCAACGAAATGGCCATGAACCAGGTTTACTTCCCTAACGTGCGCGTGGCCTTTGATTTGGGCGATGCCCGCAGCCAGCGTTGGGCCGTACTCGCTGGGGAAGACAACAGCCTGCTTAACGAGATCAACACCTACCTCGATAAGGTCGAGAAAAACGGCACTCTGCAACGTCTCAAAGACCGCTACTACGGGCACGTAGACGTCCTCGGCTACGTAGGCGCTTATACCTTTGCTCAGCACCTACAACAGCGCCTGCCCAAGTACGAAGTGTTTTTCAAAGACGCCGCTAAAAAGGAGCAAATTGACTGGCGCCTGTTGGCGGCCATGGGCTACCAAGAATCCTTATGGCAAGCCGCCGTGACCTCGAAAACCGGTGTCCGCGGCCTGATGATGCTGACCCAAAACACCGCGCAAGCCATGGGCGTTTCGAATCGACTGGACCCTAAGCAAAGTATTTTCGGCGGTGCCAAGTACTTGGCTTACATCAAAGAACAATTAGACGACGATATTGCAGAGCCTGATCGCACTTGGTTTGCGTTGGCGGCCTACAACGTGGGCTCTGGGCATTTGGATGACGCGCGCAAACTAGCGGTAAAAGAAGGTTTGAACCCGAACAAGTGGTTGGACGTCAAAAAAATCCTGCCTCGTCTTTCGCAGAAGCAGTGGTACAGCAAAACCAAGTATGGCTACGCCCGCGGCGGTGAGCCCGTACATTTTGTAGCCAACATTCGTCGTTACTACGACATTTTGACGTGGGCTACGCAGCCACAGCTTGAAGGCGAACAAGTGGCTGACGGCCAACTGCACATCCCCGGCATCGACAAGACTAAGCCTAAAGAAGAGCCGCAACTGTAATCTATCTGTTGTAGGAGCTGCCGCAGCCTGCGATCTTTTGATATTGCGGTAGAAGATCAAAAGATCGCAGGCTGCGCCAGCTCCTACAAAAATAGAGATGCACCCAAACACCGTGCGCGATGGTGTTACGGCTGCCAACCGTTGATCGCAGCCTTTGTGCCTCGTCAGCAACTGCAGACTTAGCCCGTTTGCTGCGAGACAGTGCGGCGCATGGATGACAGGGAATCTCCTACAGGTATAGATACAGAG
>NZ_LLWH01000178.1 GCF_001411475.1 Pseudomonas endophytica
ATCGCGTAAAGGCTCCCCCGGTCCAAGCGTTCAACATCTCCTAAGTTGGCAGGCGGTGGGGTCATGCCGATGCTGGCAGGGCCATCACCCGCACCTGTAGCGCCATGGCACACCGAGCATTGCTGGGCGTACAACGGCTCACCGCGAGTAGGATCGGGGGTGATGACGGGCGCTTGGCTGACCTCATAAGCAACAGCTAACGTGGCACCTAACTGACGCGCCTCACGGGCCACGCTGGCACCCTCTTCGCGCTGTTCAATGGCCGAACGCAGGGCTTCAACACCCTGCGCCAGCGCTGAGCGTTCAGGACGCTCTGGCAAGTCTGCAATCAGACCCTTAAGAACGCCCAGAAACTCTAACTGCTCGTGATACTCGGTTTCATCAATGACGTGGCCGTCTTCGACTGTAGGCGGATAGTCCGCACCGATGTAATCAATGAGGTGCAGCGCTTGCGAGGCGCCGTCTGGGGAATTGGCAGACACAGCAAAGCTGCACAACGCAAGCACTGGCCACATTAGCCAGGGCAAAAAACGCGAGCGGGCGATCATTAATACATCCGAATGGAAATAAGAAGTAACACATTGTTCACTTCCAATGATCGCGACTCAAGGTGTTTAAACGCTAGCGCGGTGCAACGTCGCTAGAAACCCTGCGGCGCCCACAAACAAACCCGCAAACGTACGGTTTAGCCGTCGTTGCTGTTTAGGGGTGCGCAGCAAGCGCAGGACTTTGGACGCCAAACCGGTGTAACCGGCCATCACGATCAGATCGACGACGATCATCGTCACGCCCAAGGTCAGGTATTGACTTGCCAATGGCGCACTCGGATTTACAAATTGCGGTAACACCGCAAGCATGAATACCAGTGCTTTGGGGTTGCTGACGTTAACCAAAAAGCCGCGAAAGACCAGCGCCAGCGGCTTGCCGATGGGTCGTATAGCGGAGTCATCGCTGAGGTCGGCAGGCAGTGCGCGCCACTGTTTAACGGCGAGATAAACGAGGTAAGCCACACCAAACCATTTGATCGCATAGAACGCGGAAGACGAAGCAGCAAGCACCGCCCCAACACCCGCAGCGACAATCAGAATTTGCAGGGCCAAGCCCAGTTGCAGACCCAGTGCATTCCAGTAACCGCGCCAAAAACCGTATTGCAGGCCACAGGACATAGAGGCAATGGCACCCGCGCCAGGAGACAGGCTAATGACCCAACACGCAGCAAAAAAGGCCAACCAGGTTTCCAACGACATCGCACACCTCGCACAAAAAATGTAACAAGATCTAAAGCTAAGCCGCAGGCTGAAAATTAACCACTATTTTTTGCGGACATGCCTGTGTTTGTAGGATCTTTAAAAGATCGCAGCTTGCGCCAGCTCCGCAAAGCAGAAACCTTACGAGATTGTCAGCACAGTCCCGATGTAGCGCGGAGCATGACCTGCCAGAATTGACTTCGGTGTATGAGAAACACTGTGTAGGAGCTGCCGCAGGCTGCGATCTTTTGATCCTAAAGATCGCAGCCTGCGGCAGCTCCTACGCAAAGAAGAAGCCGCGCGCAGGAAAAGATCAAACCGATGGCGATTTACAAGTCGCTTTCGCGCCAGCGGCGTACAGAGCGCTGGAAGAACAGGCTGTTGGGTACTTGCACCATGCTGCTGCCACTGCCGATGTCTGCGGGCTCAACCAAGGTGGTGTACAGCAGGTTAATGGCAATGACGCGGCCTTTGACCCCCGGTTTATCGAGGGTATCGAGCAGTTCCACACTGTCGCCAATGCGAAACGGGCCAACGGTAAAGATCAATACCGCGCACAACAGGTTGGACAACACGCTCCACATAGCGAAGAAGGCAATGGCTGCCACCGCCACGAACCCTGAAAGCGCAGTCCACAAGACCGTAGCCGAGACGCCCAAGCGTTCAAGGACGATGATCACCGCACTGCCCATGATGAACCAGCGCAACCCGCCACGCAGCGGCAGTAACAACTGCGACGGGAAGGGATAACGCTCGCCTAGACGGGTCAAAAACCGCGCAACTATGCGTTGCAGGATGTAACCCGCCAGCAAGATCAGCAAAATCTGCACGCCAACCCACAGCGGCCCTATGAACTCCGCTGGCAGAGGTAGGTTAAACGACTCCATCAAGACAACGCTTCCAGTTCGGCTTGTAGGGTTTCAAGTAGCTCTAGGGCTTGCATCCAACGCTCTTCGAGTTGGCCTTCAAGCACTTTGAGTTTAGCCTGCTCAGCCAGTAGCTCACGTAACTCATCTTTGCGAGCTGACTCATAGACTCCGCTGTCACCGAGGCTGGCCTCGATTTTGGCGAGCTTTTCGCCAACCTTGCCCAGCTCGCCTTCGAGTTTGTCGGCTTCACGCTTGTGCGGGGCCAACTGCTGACGCAACGCTGCGGCCGCCTGACGCTGAGCCTTTTTATCGGTCTTGTCAGGGTTGACCACGGTGTTGCTGACCGGCGCGTTGCGCAGGCGGTAATCGGCCAGCCAGCGGGCGTAGTCGTCAAGGTCGCCGTCGAACTCCTGCACCTTACCGTCAGCCACCAACAAGAAATCGTCGGTGGTGCTTTTAAGCAGGTGGCGATCGTGAGACACCACCAACACTGCCCCACTGAACTCTTGCAACGCCATGGTCAGGGCCAGACGCATTTCGAGATCAAGGTGGTTGGTCGGTTCGTCGAGCAGCAATAAATTGGGCCGTTCCCACGCAATCAGCGCGAGGGCTAGGCGGGCTTTTTCGCCGCCAGAGAAGTTCAGGACCGGCTCGTCGATGCGCGCACCACGGAAGTCGAAACCCCCTAGGAAGTCGCGCAGCACTTGCTCGCGCTCGGTCGGCGCCAAACGCTGCAAGTGCAGCAAGGGGCTGGCTTTGGAATCTAACGAGTCGAGCTGATGCTGGGCAAAGTAGCCAACCGCCAAGTTTTCGCCACGTGCTAAACGCCCGGACAGCGGCGTCAGTTCACCTGACAGATTTTTGATCAGCGTCGACTTCCCCGCACCATTCGGGCCAAGCAAGCCGATCCGGGCGCCCGGAACCAGTTGCAGCTTGACCTTCTCAAGAATGGTTTTGTCGCCATACCCCAAGCGGGCATCAGACAAATCGAGCAGCGGGCTAGAAAGCTTGACCGCTTCACGGAAGACGAAGTTGAACGGAGAGTCGACGTGGGCCGCGCTCAGTTCTTCCATACGCTCAAGGGCTTTGATCCGGCTCTGTGCCTGACGAGCCTTGGTCGCTTGTGCCTTGAAACGGGCGATGTAGCTTTCCATGTGCGCACGTTGCGCCTGCTGCTTCTCGTAGGCCTGCTGTTGCTGGGCCAAACGCTCGGCACGGGCACGCTCAAAGGCACTGTAACCCCCGCGATAGAGGGTAATTTTGCGCTGTTCAACGTGAGCAATGTTGTCGACTACAGCGTCGAGGAAATCCCGGTCATGGGAGATCAACAACATCGTGCCGGGGTAACCCTTGAGGAAGTCTTCGAGCCACAAAATCGCGTCGAGGTCCAAGTGGTTGGTGGGCTCATCGAGCAACAACAGGTCGGACGGGCACATCAGCGCCTGAGCCAGATTAAGACGCATCCGCCAGCCGCCAGAGAAGTCAGCCACCGGGCGGTCCATCTGCTCGTTGGTAAACCCCAACCCGGCGAGCATTTTGCGCGCCCTTGCATCGGCGGTGTAACCGTCTGCGCTGTCCAGCTCGGCATGCCAACGAGCCTGCGCGGCACCGTCTTGAGCGGCCTCAGCCTGCACCAAGTTGGCTTGAACCTCGCGCAGACGCTGGTCGCCATCGAGCACATAGTCGATCGCAATGCGATCAAGGGTGTCGATTTCTTGCCGCATGTGGGCAATCCGCCAGTCGGCTGGTAGCAGACAATCCCCGGAATCAGGCATCAACTCGCCGAGCAGCAAAGCGAACAAAGTGGATTTACCGGCGCCATTGGCGCCGACCAAACCGGCTTTGTGGCCGGCGTGCAGGGTCAGCTCGGCGTCTTCTAGCAGACGCTGAGGGCCACGCTGTAAAGTCAGGTTCTGAAGTCGGATCATAATGGCGGCGGAGTCTACCAGCTTCCCTCTCAACTGGCGCGAATTGCACTATGCAGACTGATCTATGGAACTACTGTTTGAAGGTTTATGCCCTACCCGGCATTGAGCACGCCTGTTTAAGCCTGCAAAACCAAGGGCTGGATGTGTGCTTGGTGCTGTGCGCGACATGGCTGGAACAACGACGCGTGGCCTGTGACACGACGCGCTTAGAGTGCCTTAGCGGCTGCGCCGAGCCTTGGCAGCGCGACGTCATACAGCCTCTGCGCCAATTACGTACGCAATGGCGCGAAGCAGCCCTGCACGATGACGAGCTGTCAGCGTTACGCGGTCGGATCAAGGGAATGGAGTTGGAGGCTGAGCGAGCGCTAATAAACCGTTTGGAATGGGCAAGCCTTGGTTGGTTGCCCAACCAATCGCAAGGCGATTGCGATTGGTTGCAAAGGGTGGCAAGCCGTGTTGAACACCCTGATCACGACGCGCTGCAAACGCTGCGCGCCGCAATGAGTCACGCTTAAGAAGCGCTAGTCGGATTTGCCGCCGCTGGTGTTGTTGATGCCGTTGGTGCAGCCGCTGGCTCAGACGCCGCGGCAGAGGCTGAAGCTGACGCTGCAGGCGTAGCGGCAGGTTTAGCGGCGGGCTTGGCAGCAGCAGGCTTTTTAACAGCCGGTTTGGCGGCTGGTTTCACGGCAGGCTTAGCCGCAGGTTTTGCCGCGGCAGGTTTAGCGGGCGCTTTGGCCGCAGTGGCGGCTGGCTTGGCGACGGCTGGCTTAGCAGCCGGTTTGGCCGCAGCCGTTTTTGTAGCAGCCGGTTTGGCCGTAACAGGTTTGGCTGCCGTGGTTTTAGCGGCTGGCTTAGCCGTTGACGCTGCGCGAGCTTTGGTTGTCGCAGGAGCTGACGCAGGTTTAGCAGCGGCTGGCTTGACTGCCGGCTTAGCCGCGGCGGTACGTGCTGCGGTGGGCTTGGTCGTTGTGCTTTTTACCGCTGCTGGTTTGGTTGCAGGCGCTTTAGCGGCCGGTTTTGACGCCGTGGTTTTAGCGGCAGGCTTAACGGCAGGCTTAACGCCAGCGGGTGCTTTGGCGGGCGCCTTGGCAGTCGTTTTAGCGGGCGTCTTAGCGGGAACTGGGGTTTTAGCCGCAGGTTTTTTAGCGCTGGCAGCAGGTTTGGCAGTGCGAGCAGTCAGAGCTTTACCAACCGCTTCTTTGACCCGACCAATACCTTGAGCCAGCTTTAGGCTTTCTTGAGCGTCACGCTTGAGCTGCGAGATATAAGTACGCGTTTCGGTTTGACGTTCTTTGAGCGAGTCGAGCAATTGTTCAAGCTCTTTAACAGAAGACCGAGCTTTAGCCTGAGCCTTGGACTTGCCTGCATGGGCAGCGTCCTGAAGTTTTTCACGAGATTTGTGCAGTTTTTCCTGGGCTTTGCCACGCTGTTTTTCCAGCTTGGCGAGCAACTTCTCAGCATCAGCCAGCGCTTCAGAACAGGCGCTTTCCAAATGCTCAAGCAGGCTGCCTGAGAGTTGTTGGAGCAAGTGCAACGGCGTATTAACAGACTTCTTGTTGGCCGACATGGTTTACCTCCTGGCTGAAGTGAGTGCGGCTCATACTAGACCTCTGAAAGAACCGCCGCTAGGTCATCTTGACACTAACCATAGCAGTGGGTTGCATAGCACCCGCAAACTTATACCTGGCAGGTTTTCATCTGTGCATTCAAATAAATTGTGTGCTCGACTCAACGCTTATTAAAGCCTCCAATAAATCCCCCCGAACATTCTCGCTTGCACAGGCATAATCGCTCGCACTTAAGACCGGAGAGCACTCATGCCGCGTTCCTTTTTACTGACCCTGTTATGCATTGCCTGCGCAACTCATGCAGCCCCACCACAAAGCCCACAGGCCGCACAGGACTTGGCTTACAGCTTAGGTGCGAGCCTCGGTGAGCGTTTGCGCGAAGAGGTGCCGGAACTGCAACTTCAGGCATTAATCGACGGCTTACGCACCGCCTACGAAGGTAAACCGTTGGTATTGAGTGATGAACGTATCAAGAGCATCTTGGCGGCCCATCAGGCGCAAATTGAAACTGAACAGGCTCAACCACAAAGCGAAATCGTACTGACCGCCGAGCATGAATTTTTACTTAAAGAAAAACACAAAATCGGTGTTCGCGAGTTGGGTAACGGCATTCTGATGACTGAACTCAGACCCGGCTCAGGTGTAAAACCTGAGGCTCAAGGTTCAGTGTCTGTGAACTATGTTGGACGCTTGCCTGACGGCACGATTTTCGACCAGAGTTCCCAACCACAGTGGTTTCGCCTAGACAGCGTGATCACAGGGTGGCGCCTAGCGCTGACGCAGATGCCGGCGGGCTCTAAGTGGAGGCTAGTGATACCGTCCAGCCAGGCTTATGGCGCTGAGGGCGCAGGGGATTTGATTGCGCCTTATACGCCGCTGGTGTTTGAAATCGAGTTGCTCAATGCACGGTAGAAGCTGCCGCAGGCTGCGATCTATTAAGGTCAAAAGATCGCAGCCTGCGGCAGCTCCAAGCAGATGAGTTTAAGCTTGGGCGGCTTCTTTCTGTTTGTGCGCGTTGTGCAGTATTTCAATCAAGCAATCTTCAAGCTCAAAGCGCTCGTCCAGCAAGTCACCGAGTGCCCTGAACTCTTGGTCGAGTTTTTCGCAATCCGGGCGATGAGCTTTGCCGTTGCAGCGGTCGTGCAATTTCAAAGCTGCTTGGGTAATCACCTCGATTCTAGGATAGATCTGGTCAGCCAGTTCGAGCCCGCGCTTATCATTAAAGGCTTTAGCTTCCTCGTAGAGCTGCTCATAAATTTCGAAGTGGCCAGTAGAAACGTAATCTACCAGCACTTGGCAGAACGCTTTCTGAGGTCCGCGCTTTGGGTTGCTCTGGTGTTCAATGACCGCGTCATATGCCTTTATAAGGTCATTGCGCTCGTTCAACCAACGGTCGATCAACCGATGGACACCGTTGAAGCGTTCCTGAGCACTCTTACATCTTTCGAGCATGATGATCTCTCTTCCCTTGTGGGCCCAGGCCACCCGACTGAACCGGGCCTGTGTGGACCAAAACCTGCGCTAAAGCACCGGCAATGGGCGACATAACTCCAATAATGCGTGCGGGCAGATTATGCCCGCCGGGCTATGGCTTCAAGGTACGCACGAGAGAAAGTTCATACAAGCGTTTAATACGAAGTGCTACTTCTCGTCGCAGGACGGGGCTTTTTACCTGGTAGGAAATAGCGCACCCACTGGAACAGGCTCAGGGCCGCCAAACCTGCAAACGCCAGCATGCTCAGCTCAGGAATACTTAGATTAAAGAGGGTCCATTGGATTTGCGCACAGGCTTCGGTCCCTCGGTAGATCGAGGTAAACAACTCACTGAGTGACAGGTTATTCCACAGATGAGCCAAGTCCGGCTGACAGATCATCAACTGCTCCGCCGATAAGCGCTGGGACAGCACTTGCTGAGTCGCACTTGCCAGACCCGCTAAGGCCAGCAGCATGGCCAAAAATGAGTAGCCCAGTACGCCGATAAAACGCGGGGCATGTACAAAGGCGATCAAATTGACGAAGCAAAAAGCCTGCAACAAATAGCGTTGCACTAGGCAGAGCAAGCAGGGAGTCAAGCCGGGCCCGTACTCAAGATACAGAGACGCCCCCAGCACCAAGGCACTGGCAAAGAAAGCCACTAGAAATATGAAACGTGAGCAGGCCAATAACATGGCTTTTCCGTAACAAAGTAGACAGGCGGTTACGGTAGAGGAAAGCCATGAACCCTTTCAAGGCCAGCCAGTACGGATGCTTCCGTAAGCTTGTAGGGAATCACCAACAGCTAGCGAGAGGCTTTAGACCAAACCGCGTAAGAAATTTCATCGCACACCAAAAAGGGTACTCAGCACTGTGAAAACGACTGGTGCAGCCTCCACAGTGCTGTTGATGCAACGCTCTATTTGGGTAGGGGCAGCGCCAACAAACGCTCATCCAGCAGGTTCAAGCCTTCTTGAAACAGCTGGTTGCTACGAGTGGTATCACCTAATTGCCCCAAGAGCCGAGCAAGCTCTGCGCACGTCTCAGGGTTGCGCTCAAGGTTCAAGCTGCTTTCAAGGTAGTCTCGGGCCTTGCCCCACAAGCTGTTTTGTAAGCACAAGCGGCCTAAAGTCAGTAGCAAACTGGCGTCGGCGGGATGCGCTTTGAGCCAACCTTCGGCAGTGTTCAGTTGCTTGACCGGATCGCTGCCACGCAGCAAGCCATAGAGCCGAACCAAATGACTGTCGTAAGTGCGCTTAAGTGCACCGCGCACCACTTCTTCGGCTTCAGACTGCGCGCCTAACTGGCGCAACTGCTCGGCATACGCCAATACCAGCGTAGGCTCTTGACGCTGTGCCGAGGTCAACTGTTGCCACGCCAGTGTTAAGGATTGCAGCGCTGCCTCTGCGTCTGTTTCACGTTGCGCCGCCAAACCCAAATTTTGCCCCCACGCACGACGCTCAAGTTCAGCCAACTCTTGGGTTGGCAACACTTTGTCTTTACGCAGCTCAGGCAGTAAGCGAATCAGAGCCGCCCAGTCACCGCGCTGCTGATGCAGGCGCTGAAGCTGACGAAGTACCTGCACATTATGCGGATGACGCTCGTGCATGGCGTTCAGCGTATTGAGCGCGCCTTCGGTGTCTGCGCGATCAACTTGCAGTTGCGCATGGCTCAGCGCAATGGCCAGCTCGGCCTGAGGTTGATGCTCAAGCGCACGCTCCAGCAGGTTGTCGCTCTCTTCGTAGCGGCCAAGCTCGTTAGCAGCACGCGCTGCACCTATGTAAAAAAGCAGCGGTTGGCGTTCGGCTTCTGCGGCACGTGTCAGGTGTTTTTGGGCGCTGGCCCAACGCCCCTCGGCGAGGTCCATTTGGCCTTGCTCGATAGCCAATTGCACACGGCGACTGCGATTGCGACGTGACCACGGATTGACCAGACCTGTCGAGACGGTGAACAACTCAACCAGCAGTTTGATCCCCCAAATGACCAACCACACGATGACCAGCACCGCCAAGGAGGCCCACAGACTGGATTCGTAGCGAAAGTTTTTGTAGGCAACCAGCACGTAGCCTGCGTCCTCGGAGATTGCCAAGCCGACGCAAGCCGCGGCTGCAACCAACAAGAACACAATCACATACAGACGCTTCATGGGCTGGTCTCCTGGGCAGGTTTAGCAGCCGCACGGCCAGGCTCGTCAGCCTCAACATGACGACGCTCGAGATAGGCTTGCATCGCGCTCAGGGTGCCCGCAAGGTCAGGCGTCTTGACGGTGACGGGTTGCTTGCTTAGCTCAATCACCTGCTCAAGCATTGTTTTGCTTTGAACGTTGTCTTGATTGAAGTTGCCTTTGAGCACTTCTTGCGCCTGAGCCAGCGCTTGGGTGTAGACCGACGCTTGCCCGTTAAGCGCAGCCCATTGCGCTTGCTCCAGCGCCAAGCTCAAGGCAAGACGAACTTGCGTTAGGCTCTGACCTGCAAGCAGTGGCCGGACGTTTTTGTCGGCGTTGAAGTCGATACGGATGTAATGCGAAATCTCATCCCACCACTGCTCCCAACGGCTTGCACCATCGCCATCGGCCGTTAGGCCCAGCAAAGACTCGCCCGAGTCCTTGAATTCAGGCGCCAGCGCGGTGAGTTGCGAGACTTGTTCACGCAACGCTGCCAGTTGCAGGAATAAGCCCGTGCGGTCCGGCTGTTCAACGCTGCGCAATGCCGCCAAGCTCTTGGCTAATTGCTCACGTGCGGCGAATGAGCCAGGATCATTTTGCTCACGCAAAATATCGTCCGCCCCCTGCACTAGCGTCTTAGCACTGCTGATGTCTTGCAGCGCTGACAAGCGCAGGCTGGCCAAGCGCAGCAAATGCTCAGCCTCAGCCAGGCGCCAGTCCTTACGGCTCGCGCCTAGCACCGTTTCAAGACGCTGGTTCAAGTGCTGCTGATCGCCTTGCAACTGCACCACCAATTGGCGCTGATTATCCAAATCGTTTGCCGAGGGCAACTGATTGAGTCGAGTCAGCAGTTGTTGCTCGCTTTGCTTGATCGACAGTGTTTGTGCGCCCAGCGCCTGGACCTCAGCCAACTGCTCGGCAGTGCTGGTTTCTAGGTGACGCACCTGCCACACCCCCCAACCGCCTACCGCAATACCGGCAGCACCCACTAACAGCGCGAAAGCGGCCAGACCATTGCCCCGGCGTTCAGGCTTGATAACAGGTTGTTCAACCGGCGCTTCTGGCGCGGGCTGCACGTGTTCTTTTGGCAAGACTGTTTCGCTCACGTATCCATCCTTTGCGTTAGAAAGCAGGTACGGGATGTGCCCGTAACGCCGCCAGCAAAGCCGTAGCACTCGCGCCACGACAATCCACAACGTTTTTGGCCCCGGCATTGCGCGCCATCTGCGCAACGCGAGGGCTTGGAACAAACAATGTCATACAGCTCAGCTGCGGCCAGGTGTCACCCGCCAACTGATGCAAATGTGCAAAACCCTGTCCACTGCTGACCACCAGACCGTTCAGGCGTTCCGCTACTACGCGCTGAGGCAGCGTTTCAGGTGGATAGACGGGCAATGTCCGGCGATATAGCTCAAGGTAATCAACCTGCGCACCAAGCGAGCGCAGACGCTCTGCGAGCATTTCTCGACCGCCCTCGCCGCGCATAATCAGCACTTTGGGCTCATTGCACGCCACTGCCTGCGTAAAGACCGGCAATGCGAGCAAGGCCTCGCTGTCATCCGCGGATAAAGGGTAGCTAACATCCAGCCCTTGATCGGCGAGAATCTGTGCGGTCGCGGCACCGACACTGAACCACTTTTTCTTAGGCGCTTGCGCCCAATAATGGTTAACCAACCCCACGCCCAGCCGGGCAGCGGGCTTGCTGACCACGATCAGTGCGCAATAACGATCTAGGTTGGCGATCAAGGCGCGCTGACTCTCGTTTAACGCCAGCGGCTCGATGGCCAACAGCGGCAAGCTGCTGCTGAATACATCGGCAGCCGCTAACTCGCTCGCCAGCGCTACCGATTCCTCAGCGGGCCGGGTCAGCAAAAGACGCCAACCTGTCACTCGTGCCCCGCCTCGCCGTAGATCGCTTCAAGGATCGCACCCGCGCCTTGCTTCAGCAGGTCTTCGGCAACCTGCACACCCAGCGCTGTGGCCGCGTTGTGCGGCGCCCGCGCCTGGGCGTTTAACAGCACACCGCCATTAGGCTCGCCGACCAAACCGCGAAGCCAGATCTGCTCACCTTCGAGCACGGCATAACAGGCGATGGGTACCTGACATCCACCATTGAGGTGTTTGTTGAGGGCGCGCTCGGCGGTCACGCGGATCGCCGTTTCGGCATGATGCAACGGCGCCAGCAAGGCGTGGATTTCACTGTCAGCGCTGCGACACTCAATGCCCACGGCGCCCTGACCGCCAGCTGGCAGGCTGTCTTCGACACTGATCGCTGAAGTAATACGCGCTTCGAAGCCCAGCCGGATCAGGCCCGCAGCAGCCAGAATGATGGCGTCGTATTCGCCCGCATCAAGCTTGGCCAAGCGGGTGTTGACATTACCGCGTAAGAACCGGATCTGAAGATCTGGGCGACGGGTCAGCAGCTGAGCCTGACGGCGCAAGCTGGACGTACCAACGACGCTGCCGGGGGGCAAGTCTTCAAGGCTGGCAAAGGTGTTAGAAACAAAGGCATCGCGCGGGTCTTCGCGCTCGCAAATGCAGAACAGCCCGAGGCCTTCAGGGAAGTCCATCGGCACGTCCTTCATGGAGTGCACGGCAATATCGGCTTCGTTTTCGAGCAGGGCTGTTTCCAGCTCTTTGACGAACAAGCCCTTGCCGCCGATTTTCGACAACGGCGAGTCCAGCAACTTATCGCCTCGGCTCACCATAGGCACCAGCGTCACCAAAAGATCGGGGTGAGCCTGCTCTAAACGGGCTTTGACGTACTCGGCTTGCCACAGAGCCAAGGCGCTTTTACGGGTAGCGATGCGGATTTCGCGAGAGGACATGGATCAATCCGTACTGAAAAAATACGGCTGATAATAACAGCTCAGCCAAAACAGCTTTGACTTGTATCAGAACGTACGTGGCCTCCCTGGCCAAAACCGCTCGCTAAATGCTAAAGCTGCTGCATCATTTTTCGTACACCCGCCACATGGCGACGGCTCACAATCAACGCATCGCCATTAAGCCCCTTGAGGAATAACTGGAAGTGCCCCAGCGGCGTACGCTGCAAACGCTCTATTCGATCACGTGCAACCAACGCGTTGCGGTGAATACGCACAAAGCGCTCACCGAACTCGTCTTCAAGGGCTTTGAGAGGCTCATCGAGCAGGACTTCGCCGCCTTCGTGACGCAGCGTCACGTACTTATGATCGGCGATGAAATAAATCACTTTGTCGATGGGGATTAGCTCAATGCCTTTGCGGGTTCTGGCGCTGATGTGGCTGCGCGGCCCGCTGCCCGTTTGCGCCGCCGGCCGAGTAAGCGCTGCCAGTTGCACACGGCTAGGCCGATGCGCGTCTTTCAAGGCCGCGCTGAGCGCCTCGGCACTGACCGGTTTAAGCACGTAGCTGGCGCCGCTGTCTTGCAGCGCCTGCACAGAGAATTCATCAGGCGCTACGCAAAACACCACCGCAGGCGGTAATTCACGCTCACAGAGCTTGGCTGCTACCTGCAACCCGTCGAGGCCCGGCATCTGGATGTCGAGTAACACCACATCCGGTTTTAGGCTTTCGATCAGGCTCAAAGCCTCTTCGCCATGAGTGGCGGCGGGCTCCAGCAATGTGTAACCCCCAACAGCACTGAGCAAACGGCTCACATGCTCTCGGGCCAAAGTTTCGTCATCAACGATCAGGACATTCATATAGCGCTGTATTCCTGCGTGAGTCTCGCACAAGGATAGCGTAGACAGGTGAAGTGACGGCTGTCACAGCGATCAACGCTAAGACTAGCGTGAAGGCCAAAAAGTGCCGCAAATCGCACAGCAAAATTCACCTGTGTCTGTTGCTCGATTTAATACCGAATGAGTCTAATAAGCCACAAACTCCAGCAAAGACTGATCCATACGACCAACTGTAGACGGTTGCCAAGACGAATGGAGCCAATCTATACAATTCGTTTCGGTATTTTATTTATACCCTGATTGCGCAAAAACCTGCCGACCTGCGTCAACGCCTTGAATGGCAACCCTGTTATGATCCGCGGTAACTTTTTATGTACTCCCCTCAGCCGATTACGAGCGAATCCATGAGCACCGACAAGACCAATCAGTCCTGGGGCGGCCGCTTCAGTGAACCCGTCGACGCCTTCGTTGCGCGCTTCACTGCCTCCGTCACTTTTGACCAGCGCCTTTATCGCCACGACATCATGGGCTCCGTAGCCCACGCCACCATGCTGGCCAAGGTTGGCGTGCTGACAGATGCCGAGCGCGACACCATTATCGAAGGCTTGAGCACCATCCAGAGCGAGATCGAAGCCGGTACTTTTGACTGGCGCGTCGATCTGGAAGATGTGCACATGAACATTGAAGCGCGCCTTACAGATCGCATCGGCGTGACCGGTAAAAAGCTGCACACTGGACGCAGCCGTAACGACCAAGTCGCTACCGATATTCGTCTGTGGTTGCGCGACGAAATCGACATCATTCTGGCTGAGATCACCCGCCTGCAAAAAGGTCTGCTGGAACAAGCCGAGCGCGAAGCAGAAACCATCATGCCGGGCTTTACGCACCTGCAAACCGCACAGCCAGTGACCTTTGGTCATCACATGCTGGCGTGGTTCGAAATGCTTAGCCGCGACTACGAGCGTTTAGTCGACTGCCGCAAACGCACCAACCGCATGCCGCTGGGTAGCGCCGCACTGGCAGGCACAACATACCCGATCGACCGCGAGCTGACCGCCCAACTGCTGGGCTTTGATGCCGTAGGCGGCAACTCGCTGGACAACGTTTCGGATCGCGATTTCGCCATCGAGTTCTGCGCGGCGGCGAGCATTGCGATGATGCACCTGTCGCGTTTCTCTGAAGAGCTGGTGCTGTGGACCAGCGCACAATTCCAGTTCATTGAGCTGCCTGACCGTTTCTGCACCGGCAGCTCGATCATGCCGCAAAAGAAAAACCCGGACGTGCCAGAGCTAGTACGTGGCAAGAGCGGCCGTGTATTCGGCGCACTGATGGGCTTGCTGACCCTGATGAAAGGCCAACCTTTGGCCTACAACAAGGACAACCAGGAAGACAAAGAGCCCCTGTTCGACGCTGCCGACACCCTGCGTGATTCATTGCGCGCGTTTGCCGATATGATCCCGGCGATCAAGCCTAAGCACGCGATGATGCGCGAAGCGGCTCTGCGCGGCTTCTCGACCGCCACCGACTTGGCGGACTACTTGGTCCGTCGTGGCTTGCCGTTTCGTGACTGCCACGAAATTGTGGGTCATGCGGTGAAGTACGGCGTAGAAACGGGCAAAGATCTGGCCGAAATGAGCCTGGAAGAACTACGCCAGTTCAGCGATCAGATTGAAGACGACGTGTTTGCGGTGTTGACCTTAGAAGGCTCGGTCAATGCGCGTAACCACATTGGCGGCACCGCGCCAGCTCAAGTCAAAGCGGCTGTTGTTCGCGGCCAGGCATTGTTGGCCAGCCGTTAACAACACGTTGTAGCCGCAGCCGCAGACCGCGGCAGCGGCTACAAGCGCTTATCGTACTACCCGGCAGTTTTGATCCTCTCCAGAAACAACGGAATATCGTGCGCCCTCTCGGCCGCAACTTTCTGCACATTCGGATTTTCGGCCAGCAACGCCAGCAAGGCCCGCGCCTGCGGCAGATCGGCCAGCACATCCAGATCGAACAGCTTCTTAGCCACCTCAGCGGCTAAATCCACGCTGTAGAGGAAGTACAGATCCGCCACCGTGAACTGCTCGCCCATCACATACGGCGCAAATTTCGCTCGCCGCGCTAGCGCCGAGAACCCCTTGATCATGTCCCGCTCAGCCTTGCGCTTGAGCGCCTCGGGCGTCGCTCGCCCGCCAAAAATCACCTCGGCGTAACACAGCCGCGCAGGCAGTTCGATATACAGCTCAATTTCCTTGGCCATTGCCCGCACTTGGGCGCGGGAGAAAGGATCGTCGGGCAATAGCGCAGGCCCGTCTTGGGTTTCTTCGAGGTAATCAAGAATGGCATCGGTTTCACTGAGAAAACCGTGTTCTGTCTCCAGCGCGGGGACTTTACCCCGTGGGCTGACCGCAAGAATGGCGGGGTTTTGGCAACCGTGGAATGGCACAACCTCGTAGGCGAGCCCTTTTTCCAACAGCGCTAATTTGACCATGTTGAAGTAGTTACTGGCTGCAAATCCGTACAGTTTTAGCATCGCGAATCATCCTTACACAGTGAGCGCATCAACTCTGTTCAGACTAATCACTGATCCACAATTCGCATTAAACGGTCTATTTCGAGATGCCTCAAAATGAATGCATTTGTTGCGTACTGTTAGGAAAACTCTGAATTTTGTGCTTAAAAATCGTATTGGACTGCACTACTCCCTGTAGGCGCTCGCCTTGCGATCTTGTGATCTTCATCATCGTAGCCAAAAGCGAGCGCTACAGAACTTCGCCGTGAATACCGTTAAACTGATGGCCTTTATGTAAGGAGCCTGCTCATGAGCGAGCCAACACCCGTTAATGACGATGAAGAAGAGTTCGCCGAGTCCACGCTGACTCAGGCCATTGAAAATCAGATTGAAAGCGACACCCCGCCAGCCGCCAAAGCCACGTTCAACAAGTTGAAGCTGGTCGGTTACGAACGCGACGAGATTTTGAACTTGATGGCGCACGTATTGGCCACCGAAATCGACGCGATGCTCGATGAAGATCGCGCCTTTGATACTCAATGGTACGAGGCGGCACTGCGCGCACTGCCTGAGTTGCCGCCCGAGAAGTCGTAAGGCTCAACTCAGGTGCGAATCGCAGGCGCTCGCTGCCAGTCCAGTTCACTGGCGGGCACCGGGCGTCCAAACCAGTAGCCTTGGCCCAGGTCGCACTTAAAATCGAGCAGCAACTGCGCCTGCTCAACGTGTTCGATGCCTTCAGCGTGCACTTGCAAGCCCATGCTTTGGGACAAGGCTATGACGGCGCGCACAATCGCCACGTCGTCATTGTCCTCAGGCAAACCAGCGACAAATCCTTGATCAATCTTGAGCTTTTGCACGGGCAGTTGTTTAAGGCGTAACAGCGATGAGAAGCCGGTGCCAAAATCATCAATGGCCAACCGCAACCCAAGCGCCCGTAGACGGTCCATCTGGTCTAGCGCGCCTTGAGAGTCTTCCATGACCGCGCTTTCTGTGACTTCCAACTCAAGTAAAGCTGGGTCTAAACCGGTATCGGTCAGTACGGTTGAAACCAGCGTGTAAAGCTCCGGGCGGGCAAATAAACGGCTAGAGATATTCACTGCCACAAACGACAAATTCACCCCTGAAGCTTGCCACTGACACATCTGCCTACACGATTGCTCTAAGACCCACGCGTCAATTTCGGCAATTAAGCCAGTCCGTTCAGCGATCGGAATAAACTCCCCGGGAGGCACCAAACCCCGCGACGGGTGCTGCCAGCGCACCAAGGCTTCAACCCCAATCAAGCGACTGGTCTTCAGGTCATGCACCGGTTGATAGTAAACACGCAGCTCTTGCAGCTCCAACGCACGGCGCAAGTCGCTGGCCACCTCAATCCGGTTCAGTGCGTGAACTGTCAGTTCTTCGGTGTACAACGCATACCCTTCGCGCCCTGAACTTTTAGCCTTAAACAACGCTGAGTCAGCATTGCGTAGCAATTGTTCAGCATTCTGCGCGTCGCCGGGGAACACACTGATGCCAACACTGGCGCTGACAAACAATTGATGCTGATTAATCTCAAACGCGGCTTTCATGGTTTCCAGCACCTTTTGCGCCAGCCCTTCAGCCTGGCTCGCCTTGGAACAGCTTTCGATTAACACGGCAAACTCGTCGCCACCCAACCGGGCCACGGTATAACCTTTGCCAAAAATACCCTGCAAACGCTCACCGACCGCCTTAAGCAGCAGGTCACCAACGTTGTGCCCAAGGCTGTCGTTGATGATTTTAAAATGATCAAGGTCGATCATCAGCAGTGCGCAGCCTGTTTTATGACGCTGTGCATAAGCGATAGCCTGCTCGGCACGATCGGTGAACAGCAAGCGATTAGGCAGGTCCGTCAGAGGGTCTTGGTGGGCCAGCCGCACCAACTCGGTCTGCGAGTTTTTAATCGCTGAGATATCGGTAAATACCGCGACATAGTGAGTGAGGCGCCCTTTATCATCGGCAATTGCTCGCACGGTTTGCCATTGCGGGTAGATTTCACCATTCTTACGGCGATTCCAGATCTCGCCTTGCCAATTTCCAGCGTCTTGTAATGATTTGAAAACTGATTGATAAAACTCAAGGTCATGATGGCCTGACTTAAACATGTTGGGCCGCCGACCCACCACTTCTGCGACCGTATATCCGGTGATTTCAACC
The DNA here is from genome assembly GCF_001411475.1 of Pseudomonas endophytica. Classification (GTDB taxonomy): domain Bacteria; phylum Pseudomonadota; class Gammaproteobacteria; order Pseudomonadales; family Pseudomonadaceae; genus Aquipseudomonas; species Aquipseudomonas endophytica. Next base: position 17,589 of record NZ_LLWH01000178.1, read on the forward strand.
AGCGCACGATTCACATGCACAATCAGACCATTACGGTCAGTGACCAGCACGCCCTCCCGCGTGCAGTCAAAAACCGCCGCAGCTTGACGCAGACGTTCGCGATCTTGGCGTTGACGCTTCAAACTGGTGCCCCCTCCCAAAATGTTCAGCAGACGGGACCGGGCGACGAAGATCAGAGCGGCGCTGACAAACACCCACACATAGCCATTGATGAGTTGCCAATGCGCTAACTGCGCCGGATCATCTAAAAAACTGCTCAAAAAATGATCAGTGATTTGCAGCCAGACGACCGACAACAACCCGTAGAGAAGGGCTGCACGTAAGGCATTGCGAGAAGAAGCTGACATAAGAAAGTTATAACGCCTACAAAAAAAGGGGAATTATAGTGTAAGAAACATCCGGCCATTCTTATCTGAAAGGGCGACTGGTTTTAAATGTCTGCATGGTGATAATGCGTGTTGCAGTTTTTTTCATCTTTACGAGGGCCAAACAGCCTATGTGGTACAACGGTTTTCTTGACTTGTCAGCCTGGCAGTTGGTTGCAGTCACCCTGTTGATGACCCACGTGACCATTATCGGAGTCACGGTTTATCTACACCGCTACTCAGCTCACCGCTCACTCGAACTTAACGGTGGCCTGAAACATTTCTTCCGCTTCTGGCTGTGGCTGACCACCGCTCAGAACACCCGCGAGTGGACAGCCATCCACCGCAAACACCACGCCAAATGTGAAACCGCTGATGACCCGCACAGCCCGGTCGTTAAAGGCTTGTCGACCGTTTTGCGTAAAGGTGCCGAGCTGTATCGCGAAGAAGCGCAAAACGCCGAAACGCTGCGTATTTATGGCAAGAACTGCCCTGAAGACTGGATTGAGCGCAATCTCTATTCGCGCTACAAAATGCTGGGCGTCGCGTTGATGCTGGTCATAGATTTGCTGCTGTTCGGCGCTATCGGTCTGACCATTTGGGCGATCCAGATGATGTGGATTCCAGTGTGGGCAGCCGGTGTTGTGAATGGCTTAGGCCATGCGGTCGGTTATCGCAATTTTGAGTGCCGTGACGCGGCGACCAATCTGGTGCCGTGGGGCATCATCATTGGCGGCGAAGAGCTGCACAACAACCACCACACCTACCCGAACTCGGCCAAGCTGTCGGTCAAAAAGTGGGAGTTCGACCTAGGCTGGGCGTGGATCAAAGTGTTCAGCTTTTTGCGTTTGGCCAAGGTTCAGCGGGTTGCACCTATCGCTCACCGAGTTGAAGGCAAAGGCAATCTGGACATGGACACCGCGATGGCGATCCTCAACAACCGCTTCCAGATCATGGCGCAGTACCGCAAATTGGTAATCGCACCGCTGGTGCAACAAGAACTGGCCAAGGTTGATCACTCGGTTCGCCACCAGTTCCGCCGCGCCAAGCGTCTGCTCTCGCGTGAGACCAGCCTGCTTGAGGAGCGCCACCACCAGCGTATCGAAACCCTGCTGGAGCATAGTCACTCGCTCAAAGTGATCTATGAGAAGCGCTTGGCGCTGCAACAGATATGGATCAAAACCAGCACCAACGGTCACGACATGCTGGCAGCGATCAAAGAGTGGGTTCACGAGGCCGAAGCCAGCGGGATTCATTCGCTGCGTGAATTTGCCAACCAGCTAAAAACCTACTCGTTGCGCCCTGCTGCGGCATAACGCGACCACCACCCCACCGCTGCGTGGGTGTTTAAACAAAAAAAACCGCCTAGGCGGTTTTTTTTGTCTATCGCGTTACATCACTACAAAAGGCTTATTACGCCAGTTCAGCGAAGCACTCTTCGATGATGGCCAAGCCTTTGTCCAGTTGCTCGTCTGGGGCAGTCAACGGCACCAGTACGCGCAGTACGTTGCCGTACGGGCCGCACGACAGCAAGATCAGACCTTTCTCACGTGCTTTAGCGACAACCTGAGCCACCGCAGCTGCGTTTGGCTTATGCGCGTCGCCGCCCTCGAACAGCTCAACGGCGATCATTGCGCCTAGAGCGCGTACGTCGCCGATCACTGGGTACTTGGCCTGAATAGCCTTAAGGCCAGACACCAGCCGCTCGCCCACTGCATTGCAGCGGTCCAGCAGGTGCTCTTCTTCAAACACCTCCAATACTGCCAGTGCGGCAGCACATGCAATCGGGCTACCGGCATACGTGCCGCCCAAGCCGCCTGGCGCGATGGAGTCCATCAGTTCAGCCTTGCCGCACACACCTGCCAGCGGGAAGCCGCCAGCGATGGATTTAGCGAAGGTGGTCAGGTCGGCAGTCACGCCCATCTGCTCCATGGCGAAGAAGGTGCCAGTACGGCCCGCGCCTGTTTGTACTTCGTCGGCGATCAGCAGAATGCCGTGCTTGTCACACAGTTCGCGCAGACGCGCCATGAACGCTTTAGGCGCCACGTAGAAACCACCTTCACCCTGAACAGGCTCGATGATGATCGCGGCGATATCTTTAGGCTCTGCATCGTTTTTGAAGATGCGTTCGATGCTGGCGATGGAGTCGTCAACGCTGATGCCATGCAGTTCGCATGGGTACAGAGCGCGGAAGATACCGCCCGGCATCAGGCCCATGCCCGCCGAGTAAGGGACGACTTTACCGGTCAGACCCAAGGTCATCATGGTGCGGCCGTGGTAAGCGCCGGTAAACGCGATCACGCCAGCACGACCAGTGGCAGTACGCGCGACTTTGACGGCGTTTTCAACGGCTTCAGAACCGGTGGTGACCAGCAGGGTCTTCTTGTCGAAGTTGCCTGGCACCTTGGCGTTGATCTTTTCGCACAGCTCTACATACGGCTCATAAGCCAGTACTTGGAAGCACGTGTGGGTCAGCTTGGTCAGTTGATCTTGCACGGCGGCAATGATTTTTGGGTGCAAGTGACCGGTATTCAGTACCGCAATACCGCCCGCGAAGTCGATGAACTCACGACCTTCAACGTCAGTCACAGTGGCGTTTTTTGCCGACTCGGCAAAAATCGGATGGATCTGGCCAACGCCGCGTGGGACGGCGGCTTCACGGCGTTTCATCAAAGATGCGTTGGTCTTGTTGCTCATGGTGTTCCTCATTCGCCGTTTATCTAACGGCGTGGTTCAAGGCTGACGCGCCTGGGAAGCACCGATGCCAGCATGCGATGATCGACTGGCATGGCGCACCCGGCCACAAAAATTAACAGTTTGAAACGCAGAGGGAGCATCGCTCTCGTGCCCCTTCTGCTGAACCACCCGCCGAGTTTAGATACTCAGGCAGAGATATTTGATTTCCAGGTAGTCTTCGATGCCGTACTTAGAGCCTTCACGGCCCAGACCCGACGCCTTGATACCGCCAAAAGGGGCGACTTCATTGGAAATAAGGCCCGTGTTGACGCCAACCATGCCGTATTCCAGCGCTTCTGCCACACGGAACACACGGCTCATGTCACGCGCATAGAAGTACGACGCCAGACCAAACTCAGTGTCGTTAGCCAGCTCAATCACTTCAGCTTCATCTTTGAAGCGGAACAGCGGCGCCAACGGGCCGAAGGTTTCTTCCTTCGCCACGGCTGCGTTTTTTGGCACGTTGACCAAAATAGTCGGCTCGAAGAAGCTGCCTTCTAGGCTGTTACCGCCAGCCAGCACGGTCGCGCCTTTGCTCACCGCATCAGCAATGTGCTCTTTGACTTTGGCCACAGCCTTATCGTCGATCAACGGGCCAGTGGTGGTGCCTTCTTCCAGACCATTACCGATCTTCAACTTAGCCACGGCGGCTTTCAGTTTTTCGGCAAACGCGTCGTACACGCCGTCCTGAATATACAGACGGTTAGCGCACACGCAGGTCTGGCCGTTGTTGCGGTACTTGGAGATGATCGCGCCTTCAACGGCCTTATCTAGGTCCGCGTCGTCAAACACGATGAACGGCGCGTTGCCGCCCAGTTCTAGGGAGACTTTTTTTATGTCCTTGGCGCATTCGGCCATCAGTTGACGACCAATTTCGGTCGAACCAGTAAAAGACAACTTACGCACGATTGGGTTGCTGGTCAGCTCGCCGCCGATGTCGCCAGCGCTGCCAGTTACAACGCTCAGTACGCCTTTTGGAATACCGGCACGGTGCGCCAGCTCAACCAGAGCCAACGCCGAAAATGGCGTTTGCGAAGCCGGTTTGATCACCATCGTGCAGCCAGCGGCCAGGGCTGGGCCTGCTTTACGAGTGATCATGGCGGCCGGGAAGTTCCACGGCGTGATCGCGGCGGTCACTCCAATGGGTTGCTTGATCACGATCAAGCGCTTATCAGGCTGATGGCCTGGGATCACGTCGCCATACACACGTTTGGCTTCTTCAGCGAACCACTCAATGAACGAGGCGGCGTAAGCGATTTCGCCCTTGGCTTCAGCCAGTGGCTTACCTTGCTCCAGCGTCATCAAGCGGCCTAGGTCGTCTTGGTTTTCAATCAACAGCTCAAACCAGCGGCGCAGCTTGCCAGCACGCTCTTTGGCAGTCAGGGCACGCCAAGCGGGCAGCGCCTTGTCAGCGGCCTCAATAGCACGACGCGTTTCAACCGCGCCCATTTTTGGCACGGTACCAATCACTTCGCCCGTAGCCGGGTTGTTAACCTTAATCGTCTGACCACCGTCCGCATCGACCCAAGCGCCATCGACATAAGCTTGTTGGCGGAACAATTGTGCGTCTTTGAGCTGCATGTTGGCTTTCCTTAACAGCACCGCGCGGAGCGGGGCAAATTATTGATAGAAGAAAGGCGCCATAGAAGGCTGCCGTCAGGAAGTCATTCCCTGCCATAGTGCTTAGGTGGCGCACAAAGAAGAAGTCGTGCGTTTCAGCATTCAGACAAGAGCGTTTGAAATCTCAAACGAATCCTAGGATCAATGGGGGTAAAGGACAATAGGTTGTTCGAAAAAAAGAACAATCGGGGTTATTTACCCGTTTCTCACCTGGCCCCCATTAATAACCCATAACGCGCAAAGAAACACCTGACGAATCAGCGGCATGGACGGGCGACACGCAGATGAGTATCATGGCGCCCGCGTTGCACCAGTAGCTCAGCTGGATAGAGTACTGCCCTCCGAAGGCAGGGGTCGTGGGTTCGAATCCCGCCTGGTGCACCATACAAGACAAGGGCTTAGGCGAAAACCTAGGCCCTTTTATTTATCGCTGTGCCAATTCTGTGCCTAAACCGTGCCTCTCTATCCCACGCGGCTTAAGCGCTAAGTATGCCTTTGACTACTAGCTAAGTGGGCTGGAGGAGCTGAGAGGACGTATCCATCCCTGCAATTGGCTCAGCCCAACGCGCCTTCCAAATACACCCAGCCATCATTAGCGGCTTGAGGTGCTAGGTCTAAGATCTGGCGATGCGAGACTCAACCATTGCCCAAAACAGTTTTGGCAAGGCCTGTCAGAAACGCAGGCTGCTCAACTTGGCGATAAACATATCCACTATCCTCCCTGGATCGAGGTCAGATTTTTGCTCTCCACTGACGTTCCAGTCATCGTCATCATGTGAACGCCATCCCCGCCAGTGCAGGTCCGCTAGGGCCAGCTCGAGTGAGCAGTTAGGCGCGGAGACCGAAAGCATAAGACCCAGAAGGATCTTTTCGCGCAGGGCACCTCTTGGAACGTGATCAGCGGACTTCGCTAAGGCTTGAAACAGCTTCTGGAGGTAGTGAATCAAGTGTTGCACCGCCGAGTCGTCCAACGGCGCTGCGGCTCCAAGCTCAAAAATTTCCACGAAAAGGGAGGCTTTCTCATCGCGCACTTCTTCTGGCGCATGATGACGGAGGGCGTCCGTCAGATCCAAGATATCGGTCGGCATCTCATTTACCACAAAACTCCCGATGGAGTAGCTCGGCTCTTCTACCGGGTTGCCGTAAAAAACTCCGGTCGAAATAGCAGCATCTTTGGTTTTATCGGCTGGAAACGCCGCATTCACCCCAAGCCCTACTTGTGCCGCATTAGCGAGCGTAGCTCTGACTAGCTTGATCAGTTCGATCCGATAGTCTCTGTTGGTCGCGCCTTGGTAATCGAATATATGCCCAGGTCCAACGTTCTCAACCTTGCCAAGCAAACGACGCAGGCCCCGCCAACCAGCTGAGTAAAAGTTTCGCCAGCCCCATGACTGCTCGGTTTCTATCGCAGGTAGCGGGGTAGGAGCAGCTCCAGGAGCGGCAGGTCGCTCCTCCAAGCTTTGATCCAATCTGGATTGCAACTCCTTGAGGAACCGTTGCTGGCGGCGAAGTTCGCTGGCCAAGCCCAGCCCTAGGGAACCAAGCCGCGTTTGTCCCGCAACCTCGTTATGATTGATGGCAACCAGCGGGCGAAGTCCTGGGCCGAACACTTGTTCACACCAGGCAGCGTAGGTAAGGTTTTCGCCAGTAGTGCGGGGCAGTCTCTTTGCCAGCTTCTTGAGGAGGGTAGTCTCCAGGTAAGAGCAATCGACCAAAACGTCGAATCTCTTCAAAATCCTGAACTGAACCCACTGCTCTAACTCTTGACGATCCATCCAGTTACTCCACTTCAAGTAGGATCAATGTTCTGGCTCATGTTACTCAACCACCGGCCAACTTAGCATCGCCGAAACTGTACGGGGCACAACATGTCTTAGCGCTCCGGGGTTGGGGAGCTGACTCGGCTGGACGCTTACCGAAAGACACGTGCACGAGGCGAGGTGGAGGCGGTTGGTATATATCCCATCCCAACCACCGCATGACCCTGCTCATCTCAAGCCAGTTGACGCTGCACTCCGCGAAACATCTAACGAGAATGCTCGGCGGCCGAGAGCAACAAAACCCTTGCGACCTGCTACGGTTTGGTCAAATACGAGTTGGCTACCTTCACGACGCAGGTAGCGCTCAGTGCCACATTTATCGCAGTTAGCTCGGAAGCCAACAGGACTTTGGAAAAAGAGATCAGCCTTAGCTTCACAAACGGGGCATTTTTCCAAGGCGATGATTTCTTGATTATGTCGCTCCAAAGCTTCCGCTTGACGAGAAGAATTAGCGGCAACGAGAGCACCTTTGAGTGCAGCAATCGAGTCCCAAGAGATAGCCTCCCTGACCTCAAGTACGTAACTCTGGCGGTCAACATGCAACCCCTTGACACTGTCAGCCAAGACCAGCGCCTTCACCGGAACTTTGGTCAACGGCTGACCGTAGGAGCGCAGCACCATTTGATAAAGGGCCCTATCTACGAGCTGGCCAAACCGTTCCACGCAGTACATGTCAGACGGTGACAGAGCAACCCACTGCCCGTGATATGCAGCCTGTTGAGGCTCCTGCCCAATTGCAGGCCAAGCGATGAATCTTTCCAGGGGAAGCTGCAAGTTTTCATCCAACAAATGCGCATCAGTTAGCCATGGGACTACAGTGAGAAGAACTTCCTCAGAGTCATGCTCACCTGATACGACGCTCACCAACTGCCAATCCAACCCGCTCTGCTGGAGACGTATACATCTGCCCGCCCAAATGCCCTCGTATTGCTCAGCCAAGTATGGGCGTAGCGCATGACGCAGCACTAGACCGGCATAACGTGAGTAGGCATCAGCCGAATACTGATTACGACTGAACCGCTCTTCAGAGCTGCTTCGAGTAGCCGACGTCGTTTGGTCCAGGAGATCCCAGAGTAACGCCAGATGCCGATAATGCGGGTCATGACTCAAGATGTTGGTCAAATGCAGCGCACCCACGACTTGGGCTTGCCGACTCACCAACAGGTACACACCACTCTGCCGCAACCCCGAAATGACTCGGTGCAAATACTCAAGAGTTTCCAACGTTTGGCTCAACAACTCAGAAACGCTACTGGTTGCAGCTTGGTCAAACGTCATCCCCCAGAGTCGGCAGACCTCGCGAGAAAGACGAAAATCAACACCCTCAGATTCGTAGAATTTCAACGCCTGAACCAAGGTTGCCTGCAATCCCTTGAGTGCTGACAGACGTCCGCCGAGATGACGCTCGGTTTTATCAAGCAACCGGGTGTATACACGGTTTTCGTAAATACCGTAGTCATCCTCGCTGAAGCGTGCCAAAACCTTCTTGGGGATCACTCCGCTGAGTGTCTGCCGTTGCCAGAGCTCCGAATGGGATGCCAGATGAACCAGAGCTCCTTTAGCCAACCTCCGCGCTCGCGCGACATCGGCGACCTCATCCTCGTAGTGAAGATCCAGCCGTGGCCTCTGAGAAATTTGGTGCAGGTGCCCTTGTTGCACCACCTCAAGCAAATGCTCCTCAAACGGCAGAAGATTACTCTGGGTATCAATGATCGCGGCCGGCATCAGCGGAGACATCAACGGATTCTGAGACAGGCCAACATCAATCGCCGCTACGGCTTTGCACAACGTCTCTATTTCCGCAGATTGCGCTTGCGGGGATAAAGAGAAAGTATGCACCTCATTGCCCAGCTGGCAGCGTTCGCCTCCATCACTCACTAGAACGCCAGTAAAAACCGGCGTGTGCCCATTGAAGGCTGGCCCATCACCGGTGTGCTGATAACGGCCTGGCTCGACGATTTCTGGTAGCTGCCGGAACTGCTCGCCAGTGAGTCGATCGAGCCACATCAGTGTCGACCGTCCAAACGTCGAATATCCGCATCCAGCAATTCGATGGACTTCTGTGGTTCGCCCTCCAGGCTAGCTTCGACCCAGAAGTCTTCTAAGGCGCCTCTCAAATTTCTGACTGCTTCAATGCCGACGTTATAGCGGCCTGTGACCTTGCCTTGGCGCATGACACGTGTGGAGAGCAAGTGGTCGAGCGCCTCTCCCGAAGAAGCACCGCATGCCAGCATCACCGGAATGAAATCCAACGCCTGCTTTTCAAAACGGTTACCCCATCCCAACGCGAACCGGGTACCTAATTGCTCAGTGAAGGCATCCCCCGTCAAGCGTTGCAGCAATTCGACAACCTCCTCCTTATGATCTGCCCGAGCCTTGGTAAACGCTTTGCGTAGTGAGCGATAGGAGTAGCTCGCCGGCTCCATTCCCTTGATTTCGAAGCGATGATCCTGCTTAGGCAGCGTCATGACATGAGCACGATCATACGTCTTGTCAGCCAGTTCATTAGTGGTTTCGTCATGGTTGGCTGTACCGATGAACCACACGTTCTCTGGAACCAGGATCTTTCGCCCTTCGCTCAGCATGGCGGGCGCATTGGGAAGCGCCGTTTCGGATAGGCTGATCAAACGCTCACTGCGGTTGTTCTTTTCCAGCGCCGACAGAAACTCGGCAAAGTATTGCTCTGGACGAGAAAGATTCATTTCATCCAGCAGGATGACGTTGCATGTGTCCTGCCAGCGAGGTGTCTGCGCTTTGTACAGTGCTTGCAGGCAGTCCTTCTCATAAAATCGCCGCTCGAAAGCGTTGTAATGGCCGAGCAGATCATCTCGATCACGCCAGCCAGCCTGCACGGCGATGTCTGTGCAAAAACCACCCATTGCTTTAGTGAAAGCCTTGGCCAAGCTTGTTTTGCCAGTACCGCTGATACCTTGGAATACATGCAACTGGCTCATGGCCAAGCCGCCAAGCAATACACGGATATCTTCGAGAGGGTAGAACAGCTCTACATGCTCTTCAGCTCGGGCAATCCGATGCTGCAACTGCTCGGCAAATACTTTGAGGTCGGGCACCTCGTCCAAATCCATGCTAGCCCTGTACCCCCGGTCGGAATCCATAAGCGACATGGCCGGGAAGGGCGTCTGGGTTTTCTGGGAGTTGGTCAGTTGCTGGATTCGGCTTTCAAGGTCATCAATATGCACAGCCAGCGTATTTTTATGCTGCTCAAGCACACGCTTCTCCCGCGCGACAGCCTCCAACTCAGTCGAAGCAACGCGCTTGATGCTCATCTCTCGCCGCAACTCATCGAGCTCCGGTCGAAGAACTGAGATGTCCCGCTCCAGATCAGCTTTGCTGCTACGCAGATGCTCATTCTCCCTTTGCAGCTCGGTGGCGTCAGACTGTTCCAGATTGCGCTTCAGGGCTCTATTGTCCTGTTTCAAGTTTTCCAACTGCTCGAGAATTTCAGCCCCCGATTGCTCACCCAGTGCCTGCCTGAGTTCCTGAATCTCTGCCCACTTCTCCTTCAATTCTTCGGCTTTATTCCAGGCGTTGTCACGCTGGCGCTCTAGCCTGGAAATGTCTTGGGCATGGCTGCCACGCTCCGCATCCATTTCAGCGACGACACGCTGCTCCAGCCCATCCTCTGCAACCTTGATGTCAGCCCACTCGCGATCAAGCCTGCTACGCGCTCGATCGAGTTCGATTTTACTTTGCTTGATTTCATGCTCACGTTGATCCAGTTGCCTGATCCGCTCAGCCTCCTCCTCGGTGCAATTAAACTTGACCTCTGCCAGACGCCGGGCTGTCTGCGAAAGCTCGGCATCCAGCTTGCGCTTCTCTTCCTGTAACTGCTGCAATTGAGCTTCAGATTGCCGAGCCAACTGGCGCTTGCGACCCTCAAACTGACGCAGCGCTTCTTCGTTCTGCTCGAGGAAGTTGGCTTGCGCGTTTGCTTCACGAATACTCAGTGAGCGCTCAGTATCCAGCAGCTCAGACTTCCTAATAGCAAATCCCTGCTGCTCACTCGCTAGATCCGCCTTGCCACGCTCCAAGTCTGCGCGGGCAAGCTCAAGCGTCTGCTGCAGGTCCGTCACCGCCTGCTTGGTCAGCTCAGCATCCGAAGCGATTGAATTGGCCGCATTCCAGCGCTCGGAGTACTCGTCGTGCAGGCGTTCCTTGAATCTCGTCAACTCCCTGCAAACATCTGCAAACTGCTCAATCCAACGGACCAGATGGGTGTCGCCCTGAAGGCGCTCGATTACGCTACGCAGCCAGTCCTGATCGATCTGGATGTCCAGCTTCACATCAAACGACTGATAAACTCTGGATGCACTCTCAAATGAAGCGCTCCAGACAGGAACTAGCTTTTCCAGTGAAGAACGTGAAGCTCCTGTGATGACAGGTGCCGCCGGAATATGCGGCGAGCCAAATTTGTTCGGGTTCTTCTTCGCCATTACATCCATTCCTTAAAACACGCAGTGAAGCTCAGGGCATACTGAATGCTGTCCAGCGTCATCTGACGGGTGAGTTGTGTAGTTTGTCGTCCGGTAAAACTGCTTTGAGCGTGGCTGCTTCGATTTCGCAGATCAGCAAGATCCAAAAGCCTGCTCAATTCGAGGTCACGATCCCCCAACACCTTGAGCGGGTGCTGGGGTGCATTCAAAGTCCCAATGGCCGCAGCAAAAGTGAGCGCTTTGAGTGAAGACTCAGGCCTTGAGCAGGCCGAGATAACCTGATCAATCCTCTGCCTCGCCAGTTGCCTGATGACATCTTGCGTGAAGGCGGGGATCTGCAGTGCTGAGAGAATCTGCTGATTGAGCTTTTGATCCAGTCGATTCAGTTTTGGTAGCTGGCCCACGTCAGCTGGGTACGTACGTATCAGCCATTGCATGATGACCTCCAAGAGCTTTTGGCACTCCATGAGTGCGGCGTCCAGCTCTTGGTTGTGGGCATCACCTTGGTGCAGCTTCTCTTTGCGCACCAGAAGGGCGGCCAAATGGCGTTTGATATCGGGCTGGCGTTCCACCCAGGGAAATTCGACAAGGACCTGCAGCTCAACTTGCTTGCGCAACGCTTCCAACCACTGCGCTACAGTCTGACTATCCGCACGTGGAATACCCACCAATGGTTCCAGCCGAGCCAACAGATTTGCGTCACTATCGATCATCTGCCGCAGGGTGCTCTGCAGCCACCAAGCATTTTCTCGAAGCTCAAATGGATCCCTGACTGACCAAAGTTCGACGCCGGAAGCATCTCCCGTTATCCAAACCAGAACTCGCGCTGATTGAGGAGCATCATCGAGGCGCTGCCCTCCCTGTAGACTGATTTGCTTAGGTAGCCAACTACCTTGGTCAAGTTGTTGGCTGGCGCGATAGTCTTCCCGATAATCGCGGTAAGCCAGCATCAATAAATCGTGATCAAGGGCTGGCAAGCCGGATTTTCCGCTTTTGATCATAAAGGGTTTGATCGTATGCCCGGTTTTTCTCTCATCCGTGAATTCTGGATACCGCGCCAACGGATCTCTGGGCTCCATCTGATTGAACTCTGCAATCAATCGCGGCCAGAACTTCCCGGTCAGCGTGTCCTGTAGCAAATAGCCAGATTTGAGGTTGCCATCGTCTACTGCTTCATCATCCAGGGTCTTTTCCCCTTTGGAAGTGAGTGCACCAGCCCCATCAACTAGCCAGCCATCAGTCACACCTTGTACCAGTATCAGATTGATCAAGTTCTGATGAAGTCCCGTCAACTCGGCAATTGTCTCGGGCTGAGTGGTTCGTGCGCGGATAAGGCCAAGCACGGCACGCTGAAAAAGATTCAGCTGAGGTCGCTTGGCCTCGGGGTACAGCACGCGATGCACTAACACCGGCCAGAGGACAGACCTTTTCGCCCCTTTTGGAACCGCTCCAAAACTCAGATATGAACGGGTCTCAGCGAACACAGCCATGTTCACCTCCACACAGCTTGTAGAGCGCAGCCAAAGCCGGCACCGCCTCTTCGGCTTCCTGACTGGTCGCCAAACTCGCATCACCCACACAAATCAGCATTTGCCTTTGGCGACTCATGGCCACGTTCATACGGTTTGGTAAACGCAGAAAGCCAAACTGGCGATTCAGTTGTTGTTCACGATCAATCGCTTGATCGCCGACATCATTACCCGACTTCATTTGCTGGTAAGTACGAACACACGACAGCAGCACCACATCAAATTCCTTACCCTGGAACGCATCGACAGACCCGACGCGCAGGCGCTCTTCGACACTAATCGTTCCGTCACTGCGGACCTTTCTGGCCCATTTGAAGTGCTCATGCGGCTCGTATGTGCCGTCACGTCGCTCCATCAACGGCACACCGTCGATCTGCTGCTGGGCAAGCTTCTCCATGATCAGATCTCGCTGTGCCGCATAAAAGGTAATGATGCCAATCGACAAGGCATCGCCACCGGCCTTCAGCAGCTTTACAACTTCCTCAACAATGCGTTGAGCTTCGCTCTCCCTGATTCGGCTGCGGGTGCCTTCCCGGTGCTGATCCCGGCCTTGCGCTTCAGGGACGTCGAGCCACTGACAAACATGTCCGCGATAATGCTCTGCCGATAGGCCCAGACCGTCGAGAAACTCGCGAGTGAAGGCAAATTCTTCCGCCCCCTTACCAGAATCGAGTGCTTCCAAGCCAACAGACTCATAGAACTGCTTGCTGATGAAATCGCCTAGTATCGGATGCATACGGAACTGGGTATTCAGCATCACCACCCGAGGAATCGAGCCCGGCTCATCCAAATCCCGCAGCTTTATGCGCATACGCTCGAACAAGCTGGATCGAAACGCAGCAAGTTGTAGCTCTGTCAGCGCATGCTCCTCTTGCAACCTCCCCTCAATGTCTGGCTCAAGCATGTGAGGGAGCTGCCGGTCATCCCCCACCAAGACGATGCGACGTTTGGCCATGGCCATCGGCACAAAGAGGTCTAAGGGGTTGGCACGAGCGGCCTCGTCGATGACCACGGTATCGAATTCGATTTCGGTGCTATCTAAGCCCGCCACCGACTTAAGGCTTGCCATCTGCCGACCAGCCGATTGCTGACAGGTTGCTCCCACTACCATGGAGTATTCGTTGACCACGGCCTTGGCTGCATGGCGATCAACTGCCAAGCCATCGGCAAGTTGCTCCAGCACCCAGGCAACGCCTTGCTTGCGCTGCCGAAGCTTGTCCTCCAGATGTCGGTCGATATCGTCCAGCAGAGCCAGACCTTCGGGGTCCGCCTGACGCTTCAGTTCTGCAGGCCGATAGTCCGGTAAGTACTGCTCGAGCAGGCTGGTCTGGCAATCTGCGAGTGCATGCAGGGTCGGCTTAGCCAGCTCAGAGCTGTCTGCCGCCTCTTGCAGCAAGGCCAGTAGCTCGGCGCGGCAGTTCTGACCGTGGCGCCTCAACCAGTTGAGCAGATCCCAGGCTCGGTCCGGGCCATCGTCGGCGAATGAGGATGTCTCGACACGCAGTGCTCGGATATGTCGCAAGGCCTGGACATCCAGCCGGCTCCCGGTAGGGCTTGGCGCCTGTTGCTTTAACTTCGCGACATAGTCCTCAAGCTGGCTTTCAAGCTTGGGCGGCAATACCACGCCTCGCTGATCCAACTCGCGTAAACCATCCAGAATGCTCTCGAATGCTTGAGCTTGTTGAGCGGGTAATGCACCTGAAACTCGAGCGAGTGCCAGCTTGACTGATAGCCCCCTTACCAGTTCCAGTTCAGGGTACTTGCAATACTCTGCGGTTATCTTCTCTTGCAAGTGGGCCGCTTGCCGCTCCAGCCATGGATCAATCAGCGCCGCCTCATCATGGGTGCCGCGCTTACCGCCCACACGAGCCCCGGGCAACCCGAAGACATCGCTGCGATCCAGCGCGTTGTCGACCGCATCGTGCTGAAAGCTGCTGATCAAAACCTGCGAGGCTATATTCCGCTCCTCTGCCACCTCGGCCAGACGGCGTTGCAATGCCGCAATTACCTGCGTCTTCCCTGTACCAGGCGGGCCGATAATGATCGCGAGATCAGGGGTATTAAGTGCGCTTACCAGAGCCAGCTTTTGCCTCTCTGTAGGCTTCCCCCCTTTAAAGGCCTCCAGCACATAAGGTGTAAGTCCTTCGATGGTCCGGCGCCTTGCCGCAGGCACCGCCACTCCCTCCAGCAGCCATTTCAATTGCGGCAGGCGCTTGCCTGAGTCAATCGATTGTTTGGCAGCAAGACGGCGCTTGCCTACAGAGCGCTGGCCAGCCAATGACAGATACAACCACCCTTCGCCCTGCTTTGGACGAACGTCACGCTTGCTTGAGACCGGTTTGAAAACCACACAATCAGGCTCGAAGCGTACGGTACCTCTAGGTACGCTTGCAGCGCTCTTGGCATCCTCAGTGGAAAGCTCTTCTAGCCAGTCAGGTCGCTCATCACCCAAGTCAACCTGAGTATCGGACGCTAATTCAAGATTGCGCCAACGCTCCCTGAATTCTCTATAGTCGTCTTGAGATTTAGGCGTCAGACGCCAGATATTCTCGCGCCCCTCCTCGTCCCCTTTGCACTGCACATAACGCAGAGAACGAAGGCTTTCCGCCTTCATCAGCTCGTTCTGCCACTCTTTATCGTTGTAGAGATTCCACAGCTCCAGATAGCTGGCGTTATCGCGTAATGCGGCATCCAGCAACGCTTGCTGACTGGCACTCTGCAAAGTCGCTGCGACAGACGCGTCACGAAACTCGAACTGACCGAACAACAGTGAAAATGCGCCGTCACGACGGGCGTGGCGAGTAACACGCTTGATCAGCAGCCCACGGTCCTGCCGCTGTTCCACATCGGCGCGCCAGCCCTTGCCCAGCAACTGGAAACTACCTCTGGAGGTGCTGTTGCTAAACCTAGCGACGCTGAGCCAGTCACCTTCGGACAGCCCGCTAACCAGAAACTGCTCTGCGAACCAGCGGCAGGCAAGGTCGATGCTGTTATCGGCAATCTCCTGCTTGGTGTAGAGCTCATCGGCAAGCAACTCGTCGACACCCAGTTCAAGTTGCATGGCGGACACTTCGACAGGTGCGCAGTACTGCATCAGGAGCTTGCCGCCTTGTTTACCAGTCAGCAGCCAACGGGTCTGATCACGCAGTACCAGGCGGCTAAACAGGCCATGATCAGCCGCAGAGCATTTGACTCTGATGCGTACGTCGCCCTGTGCTGCCAGCCATTCATCCTGATAGCTCTGCAGGAAAATTGCCTGACCAGCCTGAAGGGTATCGATGCGTTCATCCGTAGAGAGCGTCAGCACATCTTCGGATAGCATCGGGAAGTCTTTAAATTCCATGCGCGATCACCACCTGAACTGCCAAATGACATGGGATTGGTCCAGTTCGCCGACATGGATCTGGTAAGGCTCTGCATGCTGTCTGCGCAGACTTTCCTTGAGGCCTTGATAACGCTCCAGTGGCTTCGTCGCCGCCCCGCGTTGGATATACAGCTTGCACTGCGGCAGAGGGTGAATACCCAGCCCCTTCTCGCCATACTCGATACGGATGTGGTCGGCAGGCCATTGGTCATAGATGAAAGTTGGTAGTAGCCGTTTGAGCTCCACCTCACCCCCCGCCTGCAGCCAGACCTTTCGGCCCGTTGCGATCACCTGGCCAGGTGTATCAGAGGAAGCCTGCGACTCAGCAGGCAAAGCAATAAACTCCTCAAAAAGCACCAAGCGAGTGTCCGCAGGCTCATCGCAGAAAAAGCATGAAGCGTCGTCGACAGAATCCACATCCACTTGCAGCAAGCTGGTACTCCGGCAGCCCGTGCAGCAGTAGATGCGCTCATCAATCTCAACCAGAGCCTCGAGCCACTCAGCCATACTCGGACGTTCGCTAGGGCAAGGAAGTCCCTGTTCGAAGCAGCGGCTGAACAGTGCAGGCAGCTTGCTGTACTCAATCAATTGAAGAGGCAGGTTGGTAAAGCACTGATTGGCATCGTCCTGCGTATCGTTAACCCAAGGACGCTCACCACGTAGCGCGGCTTCCTCTTCTTCAGGCTCCCCATCATTGACCAACTCTCCCTTGAAGGGATGATTGTGGGTCAGCAGTTGATAGGCGATGACTGCGAAACTCCAGCTGTCGGTCAGGCTGGACAGAAGCGCATCCCCTCGTACCACCTCGGGCGCTCCGTAGTCGGCTGTGTGCAGGGTCAGACCGCTATGTGCCTCCAGGCTGATGTTGTCGCAATCGATCAGCCAGGTCTCTGCATGTTCAGGGTCATCCGAAACGAAAATGTTGCTCGGGGATAGATCGCCATAAAGCATGCCACGCGTATGGAGTTGATTCAGTGTTCTGGCCAATTGACTCAGAATACGAATGCGACGCCGCAAGCCACCCTGCCGCAGATAATCGGTGGATGCAGCCTCTTCGGCATTAACGAAGCTATCAAGCAGACTTTGTAATGGCACCAACCCATCCATCAGTTCCATGACATAGCCAAAGCGTGGAGCTGCTAAAAGCGCCAGCGGTCTGGCGAGTTTCAGTCCGCCGAGATCCTGATTCACCAGCCAGGCGATATGTTGATGCCAGCGAAGGCGAGCGTGCTCGCCCTTCTTTGTGAAACCCTTGATCAGAACCTGCGGGTACTGTGTCCGATAAACGATTCCCTGGCCGCCTCGGCTCAACTCTTCCCTCAGCTCGTATACTGAGCCTTTGGTATCTTGCACCAGGCGCTTCTGCTGCACTGTCGTAGTAGCGGTCATCTGCTTCAATCCGTTAAGAATATTCCAGCGATAGTCTTGTCATCGCCATGACGGGGCGTGGACCATCCGTGCAGCTCTCGAGTTAGCCACTGGCGCATACCGCGCCTGCTGCTGCGCAACTGGCGCTGATAGATCGCATCGAAAAATGGCTCAAGCTGTTCAAGGATCAGGTCATCCGATATGCCATCTGTCATCAGAATCCCCCCGTCGCCTGGCTGACAGCGCTCGAGATCGGCGCTGTATC
>NZ_LLWH01000179.1 GCF_001411475.1 Pseudomonas endophytica
CGCAAGGCGAGATTTGGCTGAGTCTGCGCGGCGTGGCCCGTGGCGTGACGCTAGTGACAGCACACACTCAAGATGACAGCCCGGTGAACTGGCAAGCGCTGGCGCACAGCGCTACCACGCTAGTTGTGTACATGGGCGTGGCCAAACTGAGCGAGATTCGTGAGCAGTTATTGGCGGGGGGGATGGCGGCTGACATGCCGGTGGCGATGATTGAAAACGCCTCACTGCCACAGCAACGCGAATGCCGCAGTGAGCTGTGGGCAATGGAAGCAGATGCCGAAGCCTTTCAACTGAAAAGCCCAGCGATATTAGTGATTGGCCGTGTAGTCGAAGCGGCGTGCGAGGAAGCCGCAACCGCAGCAATGGATATGACACAAAACAGATCACAAAAATGAACTGTAGGAGCTGCCGCAGGCTGCGATCTTTTGATCGTAAAAGCAAAAGATCGCAGCCTTCGTGCCTCGGCAGCTCCTACAGTCCTATGGGTTAGGTAATCGGAGCCGGGTTGAACAACGTGATGTCGTTGTACAGTTTGTGCTGTTCGGCCCAGGTGTGCTTTTTGCCGCTGGCCACGTCTAGGTAGTAGTGGAACAACTCCCACCCCAGATCTTCGATGCTCGCCCGCCCGGTCGCAACACGCCCAGCGTCGATGTCGATCAAATCCGGCCAGCGCTGCGCCAGCTCTGTTCGGGTCGACACTTTAACCACCGGTGCCATGGCCAAACCATAGGGTGTGCCACGCCCGGTGGTGAACACGTGCAGGTTCATCCCGGCGGCCAATTGCAAGGTGCCGCAGACAAAGTCACTGGCAGGCGTCGCACAAAAAATCAGGCCTTTACGCGTAAAACGCTCGCCAGGGCCTAGGACGCCATTGATCGCGCTGCTACCGGATTTAACGATAGAACCCAGCGATTTTTCGACGATGTTCGACAGCCCGCCTTTTTTGTTACCCGGCGTGGTGTTGGCACTGCGGTCCGCCTCGCCCTTGGCCAGGTAGCGGTCGTACCAGTCCATTTCGCGCACCAGTTCTTGAGCGACTTCTTGGGTTTGTGCCCGCGAGGTCAGCAGGTATATCGCATCGCGCACTTCCGTAACTTCAGAGAACATCACCGTCGCGCCAGCCCTCAACAGCAAGTCTGAGGCGTAACCCAATGCCGGGTTGGCGGTAATGCCGGAGAACGCATCACTGCCGCCGCATTGCATCCCCAAAATCAGCTCGGAAGCGGGCACGGTTTCGCGGCGACGCAGGTCGAGCTTTTGCAGACGCGTCTCGGCCAACGCCATGATCTGCTCGACCATTTCGGTAAAGCCGTGACTGGAGTCTTGCAGGCGGTACAACCACGGCTCGCTCAAGTCCACCGATGGATCGCTGTCATGCATCACTTGGCTGGCCTGCAATTTCTCGCAGCCCAGACTGATCACCAACGCCTCGCCACCCAAGTTGGGGTTGCGCGCCAGATTGCGCACGGTGCGAATCGGGATGTAAGCGTCGGTAGCGCTGATGGCGACACCGCAACCGTAGCTGTGAGTCAGTGCCACGACGTCGTCGACATTCGGGTACTTGGGCAGCAACTCATCGCGAATACGTTTGACCGCGTGGTTCAAAACGCCGGTCACGCACTGCACGGTGGTGGTGATGCCCAAGATATTGCGCGTACCAACGGTGCCGTCGGCGTTGCGATACCCTTCGAAGGTATAGCCTTCGAGAGGTGCCTGCGCCGCGGGCACATCGGTAGACAGCGGCAAGCTGTCCAGCGGTGGTGCGGTCGGCATGCGCAACTGGTCTTCATTGACCCAACTACCCCGCGCAATCGGCTGCAAGGCGTAGCCAATAATTTGGCCATAGCGAATCACTTCGCCGTCCTGAGGGATGTCAACTAATGTGACCTTGTGGCTTTGCGGCACAAAATCCAAGGTGACCAAGCCATCAGGCAGCTCCGTTCCGGCGGGTACACCCTGGTCGTTCACTACTACTGCCACGTTATCGCGCGCATGCAAGCGAATGATGCGCGGCGAATCGGAATGTTCAATCAGCGTCATAAGGCCATTCCTTAAGAGTGAGTCGAAGCCAAGGGAGCGACTTGCGAGCCATCGGTTGGCGGCTCTTTAAGCACCACGCGTTTGATCGGCCCAACAATAACCAGGTAACTAAACACCGCCACCAGAGCGTTACAGCCTACAAATACCAACGCCCACTTGAACGAGCCGGTGGTGCTGATGATGTAACCGATAACGATGGGGGTGGTGATGGAGGCGATGTTGCCGAACATGTTAAACAGACCGCCGCTCAAACCTGCGATTTGTTTAGGTGAGGTGTCAGATACCACAGCCCAACCCAGTGCGCCAACGCCTTTGCCGAAGAAGGCCAACGCCATAAAGCCCACGACCATCCATTCAAGATCGACGTAGTTACAGGCCACAATGCTGGTTGAGAGCATCAAACCACCAATGATCGGTGCCTTACGGGCGAAAGTCAGGGAGTGGCCTTTGCGCAGCAGGGCATCAGAAATGACACCACCCAATACACCGCCGATAAAGCCGCAGATCGCAGGTAGCGATGCAATGAAGCCAGCTTTGAGAATGGTCATCCCGCGATCTTGTACCAGGTACACCGGGAACCACGTCAGGAAGAAATAGGTGATGCCGTTGATGCAGTACTGGCCCAAGTACACGCCGAGCATCATGCGGTTGGTCAGCAACTGACGTACGTAATCCCACTTCGGACCATCCGCTTTTTTGCCGCCGCCTTTGTTCTGGTCCATGTCGACCAAACCGCCGTTGTCCGCAATGTGCTTGAACTCGGCTTCGTTGATCATCGGATGCTGACGCGGGCTGTAGATCACCTTCAGCCAGATCAGCGAGAACACAATGCCGATAGAGCCCATGACGATGAACACGTGCTGCCAGCCGAAGGAGTAAACGATCCAGCCCATCAGCGGTGCGAAGAGTACCGTCGCAAAATATTGCGCCGAGTTGAAAATCGCAGAAGCAGTACCGCGTTCGGCTGTGGGGAACCAAGCCGCGACGATACGTGCGTTGCCGGGGAAGGATGGCGCTTCGGCCAGACCGACCAAAAAGCGCAACATAAACAGCGCAACAACCGCTGTGGAGATACCAAATTCACCGACATAGCCTTGCAGCACGGTGAACAGCGACCAGGTAAAAATGCTGAGTGCGTAGACTCTTTTCGAGCCAAAACGGTCAAGCAACCAACCGCCGGGGACTTGCCCAGCGACGTATGCCCAGCCAAAGGCAGAGAAGATATAACCCAAGGTAACGGCGTCGATACCGAGGTCTTTTTGCAGGCTAGAGCCTGCGATAGCGATGGTTGCCCGGTCGGCGTAGTTGATCGTGGTCACCAAAAAAAGCATGAGCAAAATCAAATAGCGGACGTGGGTTGGCTTGGTCGCTTGCATGGTGCATGTACTCCCACAAATTATTTTTATGCGCGGGTAATTCTATTTTTTAGGAGTGAGTCTGTTGCGACAACTCAACAGCACGAGAAATCGCGAGGCAAGCTCGCTCCTAAAGGTAGTTTGCGTACAACGAAACTCCTTTTCGCTCTTTCCTACGCAAAAGGCCGCTGATTTCTCAGCGGCCTTTGAAGCTATTTACTGCGGACCTTGCTTGTCGATCAAGGCAGCCAGTGCTTCGTACTCTTCAGGCAGCAGGTCAGTCAGCGGGGTGCGAACTGGGCCTGCGCTGTAACCGGCAATAGTCGCGCCAGCCTTGACGATGCTCACCGCATAGCCGGATTTACGGTTACGGATGTCCAAGTACGGCAGGAAGAAGTCGTCGATGATCTTGTCCACAGTGGCGTGATCTTCGCGAGCAACGGCGTGGTAGAAATCCATCGCGGTTTTCGGGATGAAGTTGAACACGGCCGAGGAGTAAACCGGTACACCCAGCGCTTTGTAAGCTGCGGCGTAAACTTCTGCGGTAGGCAAACCACCCAGGTAGCTGAAACGGTCGCCCAGACGACGGCGGATCGAAACCATCAGCTCAATGTCACCCAGGCCATCTTTGTAACCGATCAGGTTCGGGCAACGCTCAGCCAAACGCTCTAGTAGCGGCGCAGTCAGGCGGCAAACGTTACGGTTGTAAACGATAACGCCGATCTTGACCGACTTGCACACGGCTTCAACGTGAGCGGCAACACCATCTTGGCTTGCTTCGGTCAGGTAGTGCGGCAGTAGCAGCAGACCTTTAGCACCCAGACGCTCAGCTTCTTGAGCGTATTCGATGGCTTGGCGAGTCGAACCGCCAACACCGGCCAGAATCGGCACACTTGTGGCGCAAGTATCAACTGCCGTTTTGATCACTTGCGAATATTCGCTGGCCGCCAGGGAGAAAAACTCACCGGTGCCGCCAGCAGCGAACAGAGCAGAAGCGCCGTACGGGGCCAGCCACTCTAGACGCTTGATGTAGCCCTCACGGTGGAAGTCACCTTGAGCATTGAAATCGGTTACCGGAAAAGACAGCAAACCGGAAGAGAGGATGGACTTCAGTTCTTGTGGATTCATTATTCGAACACCCTAGCAATTGTTGTGATGAAAATACGGCAGTAGTTCGTGTTGTCGTACGTCATCGTACAACTATTAAAATTATCGTCAATCCCCATTCTTGAAATCCACGGCCTGCGTGCGCGTTTACTGTGCGATTTTTGAGCGTAAAGCCCCGTAATAGAGCGGGCTCAAGGGCGAAAAAAATTTTTGAATGCCACCAAAAAGCCCCACATCGTAGCTACGATGGGGGTTGCGATGGACATTCCATACGAACAGTCAGACGGCACAAGGCAGCCGCGCAACTGGATCAGCGACTGCGCTCATCTGAGCCGAGTTGTACGATCACAGCTCAACTGTTTGGGCCTTTAACCGGAAAGGACACAAACGGCTTTATTTCCTTTAGCACGAACATGCTCTGCATCTCCTTGATCCCGGTAAGGCGCCGGATCACCGACATGGCAAAGTCGGCAAAGGTGTCCAGATCGCGTGAGACAACCTGCAGCAAAAAGTCAGCATCCCCACCAATGCTGTAACACGCGACCACGTCCTCCAAGGCCATGACCTCCTGCTCAAACTTACGCGCTTCGCCCTCGCTGTGACGGTCAATGGTGACGCGCACAAACACCAACACCCCAAGGCCGATCTTGCGTCGATCAAGCACAGCCCGATACCCCTGAATCACCTTGTGCTCTTCCAGATGCCGCACTCGGCGCCAGCAAGGCGAAGCGGACATCCCAATTGCATCGGCCAAGGTCTGATTGGTGGTGCGGCCATCCTGCTGCAAGGCCGCCAGAATCTTGGCATCAATGGCGCTTAAGGTCTGCTCGGTCATAAATACCTCATGGATTATTTTCTGCGGTAAATCTGCCCCAAAATCAGCCATTCAACAATCTAAACAGACGAATTTACCCGCCTCTGGAGGGATATGCTTGCTCACACAAAACATCAGCCAAGGATGAACCTGCATCATGCTCGAACTTTCTCAAGCACTGACCTACACCGCCGCCCTCGGCATTGCTGCCGCCATCCCCGGCCCCGGCATGGCGGCCTTGGTTGCCCGCAGCGTGAGCGGCGGCGCCCTGCCCGGCTTCAGCTTGCTGTCCGGGTTAATTCTGGGGGACTTGGTGTATTTATCCTTCGCGGTGTTTGGCCTGGGCTTGATCGCCCACTACTTCGATGCCTTATTCGTACTGGTGCGGGTGTTTGCGGCTATTTACCTGTGCTACTTGGCGTGGCAATTCTGGTGGGCAAAACCGCAGCCGGTGTCGGTAGGCCGGCCGGTCAGCAAACAAGAGCTATTCAGCGCTTGGCTGTCCGGGCTGACCATCACCTTGGGCAACCCAAAAACCATTGCCTTCTACCTCGCACTGCTGCCGCTGGTCATCCATTTGGAGTCGGTGTCACTGCACACTTGGGCTTTTATGCTGGTGCCGCTGACCATTGCGGTCTTATTCATCGTCGGCGGGCTATTTGTGCTGGGCGCAGTACGCATCCGCCACGTACTTGCCAGCCAGCGAGCGCAACTTTACTTATTCAGAGGCGCCGCCTTAATGATGGTAGGAGCAGCAGTCGCCATGTTGGTGCAGAACCTGTAAGGGCGGTTAGGTGCTGTTACGCGCCTTTGCGGGGCAGCACCTGTTCCGTTTTAACGCCTGTAAACCTCAGCGAAAATCTCAGTAATCGGCTTGCGCGGTGAGCGCTTGATCAGGGCTTTAACTTTGGCGCTCAGGCGCAGCAACTCGGCGCTGGGTTTGGCCCATTGTTCCGGCGGTAAAGGTTCTGACCAGTCTCTCATCGCTTGCGGTAATGCTTTGCGGCCAACTTTGGCGATGCGTTTGATCTCCCATTCCACACAGTGGTTGGGCAGCGTCCACAGGGTCATCACGTGGTACACATACCAAAAGAAGCCATAAATCCAGCCGACTTCTTTCTCCCGAATACGCCGATGCAACCCGGCCCGGGCATTGCGGAAAGTGTGTAAACCTTCGTGCGGCGGATCGCCGGGGGCTTGAAGTTCTAGCGGGTCTTGAAGGGTGCTTAAGTCGTTGAGTTCGTACTCCATGTAGCCACGAACCGCCTCCCAGTTGGCAATCGCCAGCTCAAACGCTCCGCACTGGAATTCGACACGGACTAGCTCACCTTCATGCTCAAAACCCATGCCCATTCCATATTGGCGGGTGACACCGTATTGGCTGGCGCCTTGAGACTGAACGACCCATGCGGAAAGTGATTCCCATGGGACAAACAGAGGCTCTGTGGCGCCTTCGGGCATAAAACAGACTTCACGCCGTTGACGGTTGAAGCGTGTAGGGATGACTTCGGTGAAGAGGTTATGGGCTTCGAGCCAGACGTAAAAGCATACGGCTGATGCCGAGAACCATGTGAATAAAGCGTACTTCCAGATAAAAGAAAAAAAACCTGCCGCAAACTCCCAACTATCGGCAAAGTTCTCACCTAATGCCAAAACAATACACCAGCATATAAACGGGAATCCAAAAGCAACTAAACATGCCGTACTAAATGGTCCGCCCAGCCATATTTGATATGAATAAGCATTGGGTTTCCCTCCGCCAAAATCTAAATATCTATCGTTGTAATCACTTATATAGGAACAAAAAGGTTCTGCTTCTGTAGGCAAAGGCAAGGGAGCCAAGTAGGTCTGACGACCCATAGGAAAGAACTCAATGTCACCCGCTTTTTTTGACGCCCCATTTATGGATGGTTGAGGTGGCGCAGCTTTAGCCTTAGTCATTCAACTGTATCCAAAGCAATAACATCGACATCTAACAAAGGTATCTCTGTACTGACGTCGAAGTGTTTATTTGATGAGGGAAAGACCCCACCTTCAAAAGGATCAAAACGAATACGGTATGTAAACGGAGCTAGATTTTTCTTCTTATCCAAGGATAGAAGTTCAAGCTCAACCAATAATTCTTCGGACAGTTCGCCGTGCGCGCTTTTACGATTGTGTGGATAAGTGAGCTTTAACGACAGGTGAGCCGGACCACTCTGTTCTTTTTCCGGCGTGCTCTTTACACGATACAAATTCACTTGTACCTGCTCGGTTACAACTTCGCGCTGCTCCATGGGAAAGCCACGATCTCCCCGAAGAAACGTAGTTATTCGTTGCGCACCAATCTTAATACCATAACTGGCCTTACCATTAAGCGTGGATTCATAGTCGGGCAGGGTCATCCCTGGAAAGGTCACGAATATGTCACCCGGTTTTGCGCTGGGCAGAATTCTCTGCCAAAACGATTCTTCTTCTGGCCCTTTGATCTCTACAAAGGGCGCTTGCTGCAGGAGCGTAAGGCGGTACTGAAACTCTTCAAGCGTTAGTTCTTCACGCTTGTCGGCCTCAAGCCCCCACGGTGTGCTTTGCAGCCATTGATCATGGCCGCTGGTGTTGTAGCGGTTATAAAGCCAAGTGCCGGCTAACTCCAGTACCGTAAAAAAAGCACCTGCCAGATTAAAGCGGAAAAAAACAGTGCTTAGACGAGCACCAGCAACCTTCCACGCCGTTTCTCGAGCAGCACCCTTTGCAGCCTTCAATACATCTAGTCCAGCTCGTACTGTATTTGTAAGTCCATAAGCATTGCTGGCCGCCAGACCACCTGCAGCAACCATCGTCAACATGGCTGCGTTTTGAGCGCCTCGATTCCCGCTGCGGACTGCTTGTAACCAATTACTGTGATAGTTTTTGAGGCTGAAAACCGCAGCAACGAACCCAAGAACGTAATTAAAAATCCCCATTCCAACATGCAATTTACCCATCGTGACTTGCAGTCGGCTCAGCGAGGTCCGAGCTAAACTATCCCCTAACTTTCTAATCTGAGCGCTAAGCGCCGTGTCAAACACGCCTTGAGCAGCTGCAAATCCTGCTGCACCCGTTGCAAATACAGCACTTGCAAGAGGCATCCACTGCCTCTCATCGCTCGAAACCGCCACTGTCTCTTTAATCACCTGCACCAAATTCACCGCCTGCGCCACAAACAGCAATAAGGCCGCGCCATCCCCCAACACGTTCATCACCGGCGCGCTGCGAGCCCCGTTTTTAAAGTTATCCATCAGCCCGGCTACTTGTCGTTTGCCCTCAGGGGGGAAGATCACTGTCAGCCCTGCTTTACCCTGCACTGAACCAAAAACCCGTGTTTGTTCATCCGGCAGTTCTGGTATGGGGCTAATGCTGGCAGCCAGCCGTCTTTGCTCCACATCCAGCCGCTGGCTGTCGTATTGGATCTCCTGCAACAACTTAACGGAAGCTGGAGATTTATGGCCGTTCACACGATTGGAGAGGTTTCGCTGCTTTTTAAGCAGGGCTATTTTTTCGCGCAGCTTAAATGTCTCGTCCAGTGTTTCCCGTAACTTGGCCTGCTCTTGTGGCGTAGAAAAATGAAAGGTCACGCCTTCAGTTTTGGCGGCCTGCAATATGCGTGATTTCAAGGCGATGGGTAGTTTGCGCAGCAGTTCTTCAACGTCCGGCATGGCGTTGTTTTTGAAGAAGTCGTCGAAGTTGAACATCACTTTTTCCAAGCCGCGATTGAGCGCGGGGGTCAAGGTGTTCTGTGCGGCACTGGCCACTGTGCGAGTACTGTCCGGGAGGTCGTCCAGCGCCGGTAAGCGGCTCTGTTCAATGGTGCGAAGCTGGGCCAATAGCCCAGGGCTGTTGTTGTACAAGACCATGCCCGCTGCCAGCAAAAACGCATACTGCACCCAGAGCGAGGTTTGCTCGCTGTAAGGCAAGGTGTAGTAAAGCGGGCGGCTGTATTGCGGTACTCGCTCGTAGTACGCCAAAAGCAGGTCGCAGGCATCGTCACTGCGGCAAATGTCTTTAAAGCACGCGTATTCCAAGGTAAAGGCATGCCCCGCGTGCCCGATGTCCATCGGGTCGAAGTACCAAGCCGCTTTATGAAATTTGCACGCGCAAATTAACGTCACTCGGTCGGCAGTGATCGCATCAAGCAATGTGTTCCAGCGTATTAGCCCGGCACGGTGGGCCTGCAATTCTCGATCCATCGCTGGGCGGTCGATCAGCTCATTGACGCCGCGCTGACCGAATTTTGCGCCGTATAGCAGATCATCAAGTTGTTTAGATCGGTGCTTGCCGAGGCTGAGCAAGGTTTCGAAATGCTTGTCGACAAAGGCTAGCGGTGAAATCTGAAAATGCTCGCGTGTGTAGTAGCGACGGTCGACGTCACCCAATGTGCTAGGCCCACCTTGATGAAATCCAAAGCCTTCTAAAGAGGAGGATTCTATAGCCTCTTGAGTGGCCCTCAGGCGCAACACCTCCAACTCAGCCGGCACCGGGCTGCCCTCCGGCGGTGTCATCAAGCCGCCCCTTTCGAGGTATTCAATGATCGCGGTATTGGTCACGCCATGATGCGGCTCAGCCATGGATGTCAAATCATCCAGCAGCGCTTTGTGCGCCGGGTCAATGCTATTGCTGAGCAAGGTTTTGACATGTGGCACATTGAGCTGGCTCAGGGACTCGATGTAGCACGCCAGCAAATAATCGCGTTCGTTATTGCCTTTTTTCGTTCCGCCATTGCTCCAGTCGTCAATCCAGCCAACAACATGATCCTGATAATTGGCCAAGTCGCGCAGCACGCCCAAGGTGTCGTCGAGCACCAAGTACAGCGTGTCATGCCGATACTGCGGATGAATGCAGCCGGTCAGGCGGTTTATGGCGACGTGAGCAAAACGGGCGGGGGCTTCCCACAGGTACGGCTGACGCTCGTGTTCAGGCAACTCTGCATCCAAACGTTGTTGGGTGACGTTGGCGTGCGCGGCCAGGGTAGTGGCTTGGGCTTGTTCAGCCTCGCGGCGCTCGGTCGCGACTTCGGCCAGCCAATGTTCAGCCATGTCTGGGGTCAGCAGGTGTCGCCCGCCGGTGTCGCAATCAACCTTGCTCAGATCCACCGCTTGCATGAAGTGCTCGCGCTCGGACGGTGCATTCAGCACTTGCTGGCATTTTTTGGCGGTCCACGGGACTTCGGAAAAGGTGACGTACAGGGTGCTGGAGGTGTTGTAGATCAGGTGGGGAGCTTGAATCGGCTCTTCGCGGTCGTCATCCAACACCTTCAAGCCTTGCCACAACATGGCGCTGACCAGCCCATCTTCTATGCGGTATTCCGATAAGATGCCGCTGCTGCTCTCAATCACGTACAACCAGCCATCACGCAACAGTCGTATCCCAAGCGGTCGCGCAGTAAGACTGTAGGGCATCTGAATTTCGCCCGAAGGATCCAGTGCCGGGTTATCGACGAGCCCGTAACGCAGCGGAATGAGCTGCACCTTGCTTTTCATCAGTGGGCAAGTGCCCATGCTGTTTTTTGCATCGTCTCGGGAGAGATTGACGTTGTTGGGATTTTTCGGCCAGAAGGGCTTAGACATTAAGCGGGCTCTCTCAGGTGCAGTGCTCGGCAGCGGGCGATTTCGGCGACTTTTTCGATGCGCTGTGCTGAGGTCAGCGGTGAGACGGTGGTCAGGTGTTGTTGCAGATCAGGATGGTGTTGCAGGGCGTTTTCACCGAGGTAGCCGTGAATGTTGGCGTAAAGGGTGATCTCGAGTTCACTGCTAAAGCCGCTGTCATAGGCGGTGGTTGCCAACGCATGCACATGCGCCCAGCGCTGGGCTTTGGAGAGATGGGTTTGATACGCGGGAAAGTAATGGTGCAGATGCTGATTAAGCCGCAGCACCACGTTGCGAAAGCTGACGACATCCAGCGCGCTCGCCTCTTGTGTCGAGAGGAGGTAATGCGCGTCGTATTGCGCGGTCGGCGCTGGGCCGGGACGCTGATGTAGGTGCCACACACCTTGCGCGGCATCGGCGATCAGTATTTGGTGACAAGGGCCAAACAAGGTGGGGTCGCCCGCTTCGACCGCGAGCGTGAACAACGCATGCATCACCGAAGGGTCTGCCAAGCGCAAAAACACATTTTGCTCGTGAGGCATGCGCACCACCGTCAGCCAGCGCAAGTGAGCAATCATGGAGGGCCACGAACCATCACAAAACAGCAAATAACCCCACTCTTCTTCTACGTTAGCTAAAAACTGTTGCAGCACCGGCTGCTGCAAGCTTTGGATTTTCTGTACACGCGGCGACAGGTCCTCAAGGCCGGGCATTCGTTGCGCGGTATACAGCGGCTCAAACAGCCAAGGCTGGTTCCATTGATCTAGGGAGTGAGACAGTTTGATCAGACGTACTGCATCCAGTAATAAACCGCTACAGCCTTGCCAATCTAATTCACAAGGAAAACCTTCGGCTAATGAGCCTTGACGTTCAATCATTAAATACCCCCAGTGATAGGCATCAGCCCGCATAAGCGGGCTGATGAAGTGGTATCGCTACTTGGGTTTTAATCTTGTTTAAGTTTGCGCCAGTCGTCAGAGCCCGACGTATTAGCGACTACGTGGGTCCAGGTGATTTTACGATAGCTGAACTGCACATCTTCCATCTGAACAAAGTGGTTATTACTCAGGTCTTGGCAGTTGTGCATATAGCCTTTGATATTGACGATGGCCGCGTCTTCAAGTGTCGTGGTGTAGTAATGCTCTGATCCAGATTTCGTAGCTCGAAACCATTTGATTTCAACTTTTGATAAACACTCATTGGTCGTCAATGCTTGAAGTAACAAAGGCGAGGACTTGTCAAAAGCTTTGGTGATACTCAGCGGTTTATGAACACGCTGGCTGACTACTTGGCCAGATTGAGGGTCACAAGGGATAGTCACTTCGTGGCTAAAACCCTGAATCATAACCTCGTCCTGATAATCACTCTGGAAGGTGTTACCCACGGATTCTTCAGTGTAAGCACCCTTGGTAATCAGACCTTGTTTTACACCGGTGATCGACATATACGCTGGCGTAGCCATGAAGCTCTCCTTGCACAAAAAAATGTGATACTCCAACAAACACAAGCGCTGCGGAGCAGATTAGGTAATTCAATAGTTATGCCAGCTTTAGCTCGACCTATATAAATCAATGCCTGCAGGGCGGCAGTGTCGTTATCAACATTCGACTCAAGCGAATTACAGGGCAAAACTGCGCAATACGTTGCGCACTACTGTGCAAAAACTTGCACAGCACGCCACACACCTTAACGGCTATGGCCTAGCGCACTTTATCCACAGGCAAAAGAGCTTTTAACTGCGCAAAAAGTTGCGCACTTGTTATCGGCCATTTGAGAGAAAGCTTCGCCCTTGTAGAGGTTGCAAAGATCGGGAGGCAAGCACACTTTTACACACGCTATCTATAAAGCTTTGGACATTGATCAGACGCATGCAAAAAAGCCCTCACCGAAACTGGAGAGGGCTTTTTAATTAACGCAGTTTTAACCTAAGTTAACGCCATAAGACGCCGCTAACGGGCCTAAGCCGCCCGCAAAGCCTTGGCCAATGGCCTTGAACTTCCATTCGTTGTTATGGCTATAGAGCTCACCAAACACCATGGCAGTTTCAGTTGAAGCGTCTTCACTGAGGTCATAGCGTGCCAGCTCTTTACCGTCCGCCTTATTCACAACACGGATGTAAGCATTGGAGACTTGACCGAAACTTTGCTTACGCACCTCCGCTTCGTGGATGGTGACCGCAAACACCAGCTTTTTGGTGTCTGGTGCAAAGCCAGACAAGTTCACGTTGACTTGCTCGTCATCCCCCTCGCCTGCGCCTGAGCGGTTATCGCCCTGATGCACGACGTTACCGTCCGGGGAGGTTTTGTTGTTGTAGAACACAAAACTGGCATCGCTCAGCACTTTGCCGTTCTCGCCCACAATAAATACCGAGGCATCCAGATCGAACTCCTGACCGTCAGTCACCCTTGGGTCCCACCCCAACCCGACGACGACT
Source organism: Pseudomonas endophytica (assembly GCF_001411475.1). Classification (GTDB taxonomy): domain Bacteria; phylum Pseudomonadota; class Gammaproteobacteria; order Pseudomonadales; family Pseudomonadaceae; genus Aquipseudomonas; species Aquipseudomonas endophytica. The sequence continues at coordinate 13,351 of NZ_LLWH01000179.1, forward strand.
TCTGTTAGACCTGGCGCTTCTTTGGTTAGGGAGACGTTGCCGCCTTTACTCAGACTTACTGCCATTTAATGAACTCTTATATGAAGAACTGAATGGGTACAGATTGAAAAGCCAAGCCATACCCGCGACTGCAAGGTGTACGTTCTGGTTGCCTGCGCAGTACAGGAAAATGCCATCAGTCGTTTTTAACGTCCGATTGCTGTTCTTTTCCGGGGAAAATAACGCTGGCCAGAATACCGATCGCCAGTACCACCAAAACCACCATCAAGCTGGTGTTGGGCTCAATGCTAATGCCATGGCCAAACAGGTGATTGGTAGCGTTCAGCGCCAACTTGGCGGCAATAAAGAACAGTAACGCGATGACCGATTTTTCTAGATGCACCAAGTAACGCTTAAGCGCTTCAAGCACGAAGTACATGGTGCGCAAGCCGAGAATCGCAAACAGCATGGCGGAGTAAACGATCAAGGGCTCACGGCTGACAGCGATGATGGCGGGTACGGAGTCAAAGGCGAACAGGACGTCCGACACCTCAACCACCACCACACACAAAAACAGCGGGGTCGCAAACAACGCGCCTTTACCGGCCAAGGTCATGCCTTTGTTTTCGGGCTTGGTGATTTCGTGCTCTAGCACTTTGCGTGACACAAAGAACTGATGGCCGTAGAGCTTTGGCCAAACCGGGAATAGTTTTTTTGCAAAGCGGTAAGCGACGTGTTTGGAGTAGTCCTCGTCTTTATCTTCCTCGTTACCGCGCAGCATCATGATCGCGGTCCAAGCCACAATGACGGCAAAAAGCACTTCAACCCACGGGCCGAATGCCAGAAGCCCAGTACCGATTGCGACGAAGATCAAGCGGAATACGATGGCGCCAACAATCCCCCAGTACAGTACGCGGTGACGCAGTACATCCGGGATTTTGAACCAAGCAAAGATCGCCATAAACACGAACAAGTTGTCGACGCTGAGGACTTTTTCTAGCGCGTAGCCTGTGACAAACAAGCTGGCCACGGTAGGACCATGGGCGTAGTACAGGTAGCCTGCAAACGCGAGTGAGATCAGTACCCAAAAAATCGACCAAACTGCCGCATTGGTCAATGTGACGGGTTTGTTGCTTTTATGGCTGAACAGGTCGATTGCTAGGGCAATGACCGCCAGTGCTACAAATACAGCGATGGTCGTGGGTGGAAAGCCAATTGCCGTGTTGTCCATGATGCCCTCAGAGATCAAAGTCGCCAGGGGTTAACCCCAGCTCATTACAAATGGTGCGACATGCAGCGCGCTCACTTTCATCGAAGTTGCCATCTGCACTGCCGATGGCACAGCAGACGCGTACTAGTAAACGAGCCGCATCTTGTTTTTTACGCAGTTGACCGATCGACTTCAGGGCCTGTGCACGACCGATTTGCTGATCAAACTCGAACTGATCGCAGACGGCGTTGAAGGACTTGATGACGTCTTTCACTTCAAACGCTTTTAACTCCTTAGCGTTTTGAATAAAACCGATCATTTTCTGTTTTTCATTGCTGCTTATTTCGCCATCAGCGGCGGCTACCAGCGCACATCCGCAGACCACAGCCTCCATGAACTCGCGGTTTTGGAACTTGCTGACTTCTGCAGAAAGTTTATCGCGGGCCGCTGTGGCGTTAGTTTTCAGCCATTCAAGCATGAACGTTACCTTGTCTCAGATTAGGGAACAGCGCCTGCTTAGGCAGGCGTTCAGTTATATAGCGATTACTTAGACCCGCTTGCCCAGCGCATGCCCCAGTCAAAAGCAGTGTCCATGTCCGAGTGGCTTTTATAAAACTCGACCTTACGGTTAACCTTGACGCTATCTCCGACGTTCTCAAGTAAGGCGATGGCGCACATGCCTTTGGTGCCGCCCTCTTCACTCAAGCGCACTTCAATCGCTGGCTCGCCTGGAATAGACAAGGTGATAACGCCGTCAGTTGCTTGCCAGTTCGGAGCACCCTCGTAAATAAACGCGTAGATCAACACCCGGCGCATTGCATGCCACTCTTTGCCGTTGATCCGCAGCCACTCACCGTCACTCTTAGCCCCGGTGCGGTCATCCTCCAGCAATTGAATAAACGGCTCGCCTGTAAAATCGCCAAACGCGTTACCTAACGCTTGGACAGCGCCCTTGCGGCCGTTTTTCATTTCGTACAAGCAACCCACATCCAGATCAATACCCCCTGACTTACCGCGCAGCGCAGCAAAAAAACCACCGCCACTGCTGTTTTGCGGGGCTCGATTCCAATTGAGGTTGATGGTGATCTCACCGAAGTCGCCGTCTTTTTTAGCTAGGCTGATCGAAGGACGCTGCTTGTCGAGGGTGATCTTCGACAGATTGACTTTGGATGTAAGCGCCGGGGCAACGGGCTGTGGTGGTACGAACGCGGGCGAGGGTTCTGGAGCAGCAATATCAACCCCGAAGTGTTCGGCCAACGATGCCAAGCCACCGGCAAAACCCTGAGCGATGCAGCGGAATTTCCACGCGCCCTGACGACGATAAAACTCCCCCAAAATCAGTGCCGTTTCTGCCATGCCTTGCGTCGGGATGGGAGCTTGAATGCCACTGCTCACTGCAACATCAAGCTGCGGAAATGCAGAAAATTGGGCGATGTTTTGATAAATGGTAGCGGTCAGCGCGACTTTTTCGATAGCGCTATCAAGCGCCCCAAGGTCGAGGCTGAATACGGCACGGCCTGAGGAGGATTCCAGCAGTTTGACCGCCCCCATATTGACGCTTTGTTGGCCAAAGAAGCACATGTCGTTGTCGCCACGCACCTTGCCCGATTCATCGAGTAAGAATGCCGAGACGTCGAGATCTGCACCTGGCACAGGGCTGTAGCTGACGGTAGCGCTTAAAACTTGAGTGGGAACGCTGGTGTTTGCGCCCGGTGTCAGGAGGGTCATTTGCCCACCGCTTGGATCGCGTCGTGGGTTAGGTCTTGGGCACTCTTACCGTTCGCCACCGAGCCAACAGCCGTCAGGTCCCAACCAGACGCTGTGCGGCTCAAATAAGCCATCACTACGCCGGTGTGACGGCCCTTTTCGGACAGGTTAAACCGCGCAAGCTCTTTGCCGTTCACTTCGTCGACAATCCGGCAGTAAGCGTTTTCTACCGCCTCAAAGCTTTGCCCAGTGAACGAGTTCACGGTAAATACGAGGTGCTTAACCTTCGCAGGCAAATGCTCAAGGTTAACCAGAATCGACTCGTCATCACCGTCACCTTCGCCGGTGCGATTGTCACCCGAGTGAGCGATTGAGCCATCTACGGAGGCGAGCTGGCAAAACCAGACTAAATCCAGCGATTGCTTCAGGCTGTCGAGCAGAATGCACGAGGCGTCTAGGTCGATGGCGCTGTTACTGTTGAGCCATTTGCCAAACAATCCCTTAGGTTTGGCCTGATCCCATCCCAGCCCCATGCGGATTTTTTTTAGCCCAGCCCCTGCTTCTTTTTCCAGGGAAATCGTTTGGTTCTTGGACAACGAAATAGCCATGTAGCGTTACCTTTCCTTGTCTGAGCTCAGGCATGAGGCGAAGGTAACGGCTGATTTATGATCTGTTCTGCTTAAAGTTCCTCACGCAGACACACATCCAATGGCCGCTTGCGACGCCACAGCGCATGAAACTCGCGCCAATGTGGCTCTTGGGCTGCCCCCAGCAGTTGCTCATCGCCTTGGGTGTCTCCCCAAGCACGTAATGTGTATTGATTTAATGGGCCGTACTGCGCCTCTAGCCGGAGTACTTTTTGCTCACAGCGACAGTTGGTCCCGTCAATTTCTCCGGTCAGCACGCCATCCACTGATTGCAGCCGAGTGCCAATGAGTGCAATACCCAGCTTTTTGGCAAAAGGCTTGAGTACAAGCTCAGGCGATGCTGAGCAGATCGTCACAATCGCCTTCTGCTCGACCTCAGAGGCGACGGATACTAAGCCCAAAGGTCTCATCAGCCGCTGCCACGAAGCGTCACAAAATGCTTCGGCACGCTCAGCGACCCATTCTTCCTTGGCTCCAGTGAGATAGACCGTGATGAGCTTTTCTTTCAAATCATTACGGCTGATCTTTCCTAGCAGAAAAGACGTGGTTGCCGGGATCATTCGTAGGAGCCGCATCGCGAACAGTCGGTTGCCAAAAGCGAAGCGCAAAAAGGGCACAAAACTGTCGTGATAGGTCAGCGTGCCATCAAAATCGAACGCCGACAGGACTTGCTCGCCCTTCACAGGGGTATTTAAAACTTCGTTCAACCGACTACTTCAGCCCATCGCAGGCTGCCTCCTAAAGGGTCTATCGAGCGGTTCATGCCGGGGCGAACCCCTTGCCAATGCGCTCGTTCAATAATCATTTTCGCCCATTTGCTATGGGTCGCGGGCTCACACATCGCTCCGTTGAACTTGAACACCGCAGGGGCCGTATCACATTGTATTTGGCGTGCGCTGTTGAGGTCTTCAAGGGTGACTTGCAACGCCCTGTGGATAACTGCAATTTGCGACGGATGGATTGCCGTTTTACCGACAAGCCCGTGGGCAATATCCAGCGCCAGCTCCTGCTCCAGCAGTTGCGGTGCGTTGAGTTGTTCAAATACCGGCGCCGTCAGTGCAAACCCTGCTGACCCCATGATCCCGCATAACATTGGAATAACGTAACCCATCGGTGTGCTGTAAAGCGTCATTGTCGGTGTACGACGAAGCCCCAAGGCCCCCATCAGATCATTCCCGCCTATACGTAAGGCAATAATACGCCCCGGTAAGTACTCAAGCAGGGCGCTGCGCAGCTCAATCATCGCACCGGGGTCAAACACCTCCGGGGTTTCAAGCGTCGGCATTAGCATCAGCTCGTCGCAGCTCACCGCTTGTTGCCACTCGCGCAGGTTACTTAGGCACAGTTTAGGCACAACAAAACCATCAATGTGGCGCATCAGTGGCCACTCATTGAGCAGCCCCGCCATCGCGCTGTCACGCGGGCGGACAAATAAAATCGGCCCGACAGGCGAACGACCGCCACGGGCTTCTATTTCCGACAACAGCTGCTTGAGGTTGTTTAGTGCCTGTTGCACATCGGTTTCGGCAACGGCGTCTTCAAGGCACAGTACCAGCGAACGTAAACCTTGGATTTTTTCACCGAACACCACCTCCAGAATGTCAGGACGGGTGGCTGGCATGTACAGCGTTGCGCCCAATGCATAGGCTGAGCATTGAGCCATTAGCGCACACTCCTGATCACGGTCAGCGCACGATACGGCCCCAGAGCATCGCCCACCTCTTGGACGTCGATATGCGCTTGAGCACTCAAATGCAGCAGCAGTTGCACGTCCTGATCGTCGCGACTGCGCACCAATACATGCTCCGGTACGCGCCGCATCACAGCACGCGTCGACTCGGCGATTCCGGGTTTGATTCGATTGGTGTTGGTCACCGAGAAACGCCTAGAGATGCCCTCCAGCGCTGCCTGCGCACGCTGTTGCAACGCCCACGCCTGCGCCAGCGTCCACGGTTGGGCGCTGGCCTGCGCCGATAAGTGAGCGCGTGCGGTTTCGATGCTGTGGATAAAATGCTGAGTCACGTCATGGGCTGCCAACTGCTCATACACCACGCAGCCATGTAAGCCGGGCTGCGGCGACCAGATAGAGCGTGACACCAAGCCCGATACGGTCGCGCCTAAAATCCCCGAGGGGATCAGCCAGTCTTCGGCCGAGGCCGCCAGCCAGGCGCGGCCACAAGGGTCAGCCAATACCACCAGACGAGGCTTGAGCGGGAAACGTGCGTCGCCCGCCAAGCTGTCGAGCAACTGCCCGCTGATCGCCCCTTTGCCCGTCCAGCCGTCCACAAACACGATGTTCTCGGCCCCGTGGAGCTTGATGACAGCTTCAAGGGCCACCGTGTCGATTCCACGGTCACGGATAATGCTGACCCCGTAATGTCGAACATCGCGGCCTAACGCGAGCAATGCCCGACGCAGCAGCACGCCAAGCGGCACACCGGCCCGCACAAACGACACCAACGCAATCGTGCTGCCCGCGCAACGCTCATTCAGCGCTTGAGCCAACGCCTGTACATCAGCGGCCATGCGTTGAGCGTTCTGCGCCAACGCTCGCTGGTACAAGTTTTGATGAAGTTCGGAGGGGGCCAACTCATGGCTGATCATTTCGGAATAGTGGCGTTGCTGCGTTTGAATCAGACGTTCTTTTTCTTGCACGTCGGTAGCTTCAATCTCCATCGCGCGCAGTAAAAAATGCACATCATCGCGGCCATAACTCCCACTGCCGATCGTACTTAGTCCTTCAAACGCCTCACTCATGATCAACGCTCGCACGTACATGGCTGGCTAGCTGCCCGCGTTTTGGAGTGCCCCACCAGTCACACTCGGCCATAAAGCCTAGGTCGGACACGCTGTCGCCAAAGCCCAACAAAGGGCGTTTGCCATTAACGGCTTGATCGCGGCTAACCCACTCGCGCACCGCTGCACGCTTTTGCAGTGCCTGCGGTAAGAACGCCAGATTGTTGCCGTTGCCATGCACGTACATCCCGTCAAGCAAGCCCCGCGATTTGACCTCTGAGCCAACGCGCAGCAATACCTGATCGGCTTCGTTGTTGTGTTTGATCACGACATAAGCGGCCAAGTCTTGCTCTTCAACCACCCAACCTCGCAATGAGAAACCCAACTCGGCTCCAATCGCCAATGTGTGTTCACTCAGGCGTTGTAGACGTGTTCGCTCATGCGCCAGCTCGCTGCGCATTCGTGCATGCCAGCCGCGATCCAACAAGCCTTCGGCGCTGAGCATGACCCCACCGTGAGCACAAATAGCCCCGTACACGAATGGCAATTGCACCCGCTGATAGGCTTCAACGCTGCGAGCTGTCACAGGCACCACATCGGCCGTGGCCAGCAGCCATTCGACAAAGCTCTTTTGCGTAGCGTTCATAAAGCCATTGGGCAGGCCGTCGACATCAAGCGTGGCCGGGAAGCGCGGCTCATCGCCCATTTTGCGGGCGGTCTGAAACAACGTGTCGTCGAGATCGACAAACACCAGCGGACGATTAATGGCCATCAACGATAACCTGCGCATTCAATGCCCGAAGCAAACCTTGATCCAGCGCCGCGGCTGGTGTCTCGCTGCAAATCAGCACGCGATCAAATTGGCCTGGCGCGACGTTGTACAGGAAATTGGGAATTCCTAAGCCATAGTTGTCACTGAACGACAGCGCATGCGCTATGGCATGCCCCAAGGCAATAGGCGAGCGGCTAGTAGAGCTGAAATGCACATCGGCGCCTGCTCGCTCCAAACGCTCGGCGAGCAAGTACGGCCGCCATACAAACTCACCGGTGCCGACCACCAACACCCGCTCGCCAGGGGCCACTTGCAGGTCAGGGGCTAGCGTGTCGCGATGTTCGCGCACGCCCATACGCCCCCAGTCACAGCTTGCATCAAGTGGCCAATTACCTTGTGCGACGCAGCCGACATCGGGCATCTCTGGCAGCTCGGCGCGCACATCTTCAATAAAGGTATAGCGACCTGCGAGCAATGAAACACTGCTGACATGATGACCTAGGTGCTGACGGACAGCATCTTGCGACCAATCCGTAAGGGTCGCGGTGACGATGCGCTCAATAGCCTCAAGCCCAGCTTCAGCCAGTGCGTTACACACATTGATAAACGTCGTGCCGGTCGATGCTTCGTCATCCACCAGCACCAGCGAGCGAGCAGCCAGCATGAATGCGCGACTCTGCGCATCTTGCGGCATATGCAACAGGTGCGACGTGGCGTGGCTATGCTGCTCTTCGAAACGAGCAAACACCGCACTGCCCGTCGGATGACGCGTACTGCATAAATAAACGCTATCGCTGCGCGTTTGAGCCAGTGCGCGGTGTACGCCAGCGCCAAGCCCTACAGCCGTTTCAGCCATGCCGATCACCAGCACCGGGCCGGGTAAATCGGCGGGGATCTTTGCGGCCAGCGCATTGAAGCTCTCGGCCATCAGTAATGGCCGGGCTGGGATATGTCGCCCCAGCACACACGACACAAATAAAAAGGCGCGCTTGGGATTACGGCGCTCAGCGAAACGAAACAGTGCCTGCGGTTCAAAAGTCGATGAATTGACCTCAACCTCCAGACGACCGCGCTTGAGGTTTGCGTGCAAAGCCTTGGCTTTGGACACGGGTTTAGCGCTGCTCATCAAAGTCAATTACCTGGCGATACGTCAAAAGAGCGCGGAAGATTCGCCAGTGGAGTGGGTAAAACAAGCAGAAAATCGTTACCGAACATGCCGATAACGGTGCCTAAAATCAGCTAACACGGCGCCAAATAATGCTTAGCACTCACCACCCGATCTTCACACAGTTATGTGACGGAATATTATTTTTATTAACTAACTAGTTCATACTGTGCGACATCGTGTCGCCTCCAACGTGGCGACAGCGCTTTTGAAGGAGCATTTTCAGATGTTTTTCTCTTCCCGCGCCCTGCTGACTTCCAGCCTGTGCAGCGGCCTATCACTCTTGGCCCTAGCCCCCAGCTATTCGTTTGCAGACACCTCGGACGACCTTATGAACCGCTCAACCCTGACCGGTAATTGGGGGGGCGAACGCCAAAAACTGGTCGATAAAGGGATTAAGCTGACCGGGGACTACAACTCCGAAACGTTCTCCAACTTGCATGGCGGGATCAAGCGCGGCACCCGTTATTCCCAGCAAGTGCGCATCGGCGCCCAATTTGACCTGAGCAAGTTACTGGATACACCGGATGCCGGTGTGGTGCAGATCACGGTCAATGATCGTCGGGGTCATAGCGCCTCCGAAGACTTGGTGGGCAACCGTCTACCGGTGCAAGAAAACTATGGCGGCCAGTACACGCGGCTCTCTGAATTCAGCTACGAGCGGCAGTTATTCAGCCCTGCGCTGACGACCAAACTGGGTTTCTTGGCGATGGGTAATGACTTTGGCGGCATGCCGTTGTTAACCAACTTTGTCAACGCCGGGTTCTGCGCCCACCCGCTGACCATGTCCAACGGCAGCGGCTGGAGCAACTACCCGACGCCGCACTGGGGCGCTGAGTTGCGCTACACCGTGAGCCCATCGTGGACCTTGCAAACGGCCGTGTTCCAGGTCAACCCGGAGTACAACAGCCGCTCCTCCGAGGCGTTTAGCATGACCACCCGCGGCACCACCGGGGCCATTTTGCCGCTGGAAGCGATCTACACCCACAACGCTTGGCTGAACGGTCAATACAAAGTGGGCTGGTACTACGACACCTCTAATACCCAGAAAATTGGCAGTACTGAAAAAGCCAACAATCGCACCGGAGCTTATGTCTTGATCGACCAGGCGATTTGGCGCGATGAACAAGACCCTGAAAGCGTATTGCGTGCCTTCGGTCAAGCCGCTACCAGCAATGCCGCGACCTCAGCCATGCAGCGTTGGTATTCGGTGGGCTTAGTGAAACAAAAGCCGTTTGCCAGCCGCCCACATGACAGCATCGCCTTCGCCTATGGACGCGCGGTGTTCAACTCACGCTCGCGGGACGTTCAAGAAGCGGCGGCCGCGACCCCCGAACAGGCCAACATGATCGCCCATCTCGACAGTGGCGAGCAGTTGCTGGAGCTCAACTACAGTGCGCAAGTCACCCCGTGGTTAATGCTGCGCCCAGACGTGCAATACGTTATCGAGCCGGGGGCGTTCTACGGCAAAAGCAGGGGCAATGCCTTGGTCGCAGGCGTGCAGGTTAAAGCCACTTTCTGACCGTGATACTGACCCGGCCATCGCCGGGTCAAGCTCAACGTATGACGCTTGCGAGCGAACAACCAACGTCATGCATTTTTCACATTTTGTTAAACCTTCCCCTCATATACTCCAGCGCACTTTTTCCTCATCCGTTGCCTGGTAACCCCATGCGTCTAACTCGTCCCGCTTTGCTGTTACTGCTGCTCGGTTGTTTGTTGATGTTTTTTGCCTTGGGAAATCACCATCTGCAAGGCTCCACCGAATCTCGAGTGGCCGGGATTGCCATGCAAATGCACTTGAGTCAGGACTGGGTCACCCCTTCGCTGCTCAATGAGCCTTTTCTTGAAAAACCCCCTTTGAGCCTATGGCTGGATGCAACGGCTATTGGCCTGTCTGGCGGCAGCCTATTTGCCGTGCGGCTGGCATCAGCTATTGCCGGGCTATGCAGCATTATGTTGCTGTTCACTCAACTGCGCCGCTTTGGCCGTTCAACAGCCATGGCTTGGACCGCGGCAGCGATGCTGGCCACCATGGGCAGTTTTTGGGGGAACGCGCGCCAAGTCGGTGAAGACTCGTTGTTGACGCTGGGCGTGACGATGACGTTGTTGGCGTTTTATCAGGCCAGCCGCCAGCCGCGCTTAACGCTGGGCAGTGGCTTGCTATTTACCAGCGGGATCACCATTGCGACGTTGACTAAAGGCGTGTTCGGTTTGGCCTTACCGGGCGTGGTTATTTTTACCTTTCTGCTGTGCGAGAGCCTGATCAATAAACGCTTGGTCGTGCGTGACTGGCTACGTCCTGCGTTGTTAACCCTAATGGGGCTGATCCCTCTGTTGATCTGGCTGTGTGTGCTGTATCAGCACGGCGGTGGGCAAGCAGTCAGTGAAGTATTGCTCAGGAACAGCATTGGCCGTTTCAGCGGTTCGTTTGTCGAAGCCGGCCATTACGAACCCTTCTACTATTACCTGCGCAAACTGCCGGAGAGTTTCCTGCCGTGGAATCTGCTGACGTTCTTGGGGCTGTGGCACTTTCGCAAACAACTGCGCCACAACCCGTACCTGCTGTTTTTTTGCGTGTGGCTACTGGCGCAATACCTGCTGCTCAACCTCGCCTCAAGTAAACGCGCGGTGTACCTGATGGCGTTGACCCCGGCTGCTGCCGTTATCGCCGCAGAATACGCGGGGGTGGTCTTGCAATGGCTGCGCACTAAAAGCCAACAGTTCGCCATCGCCAAATTCCTGAGCGACTATCATCGTGGGTTGGCTGTCGCACTGCTGGCCGGCGTCGTCACCACGTACTTGATTGCCGCCGCCGTCAAGGCGCCGCGTGCCGATCACAGTGAGTCTTTCCAGCCCGTCGCGGCCCAAGTCATCAGCCTGCAAGCCCAAGGAAAATCGGTCGCCCTGTTGCAACCTGACGAACGCCTCGGTGCCGTAGTGTTCTATAGCCAGCAGTTGCAACACACGCTGAATTCAGCCGCTGAGTTGCAGGCGTTTTTGGCGGCATCACCCGACCATATCGCCGTCACCGACACCACCGATGTGCCTGGCGTGGCGTTGCAAGTACTCGACACGGTCAGTGTCGGCCGTCACCACTTTTACTTTGTGACCTTGGCGCCAACGTCAGAAGATTGATCCCGCGCAATAGAACCTCACTTGGCGTGACCGATTACGACACATTGGCTACGCTCAGGTGCTGGACGTTACCCAGCCAAGGAGCTTGCCATGACCATCCGTATTACCAGCCAAAGCTTGAGCGACTACGACGCTCAACTGGCTTACAAAACGGCGACTGCTTATCTATGCCAATCCGACCTCGCCAGCTATTTAATTGACCAGCTAGAGCACCAACACCTGAAGCTGACTGTTGAGGTCAGCTCAGACCCGGCAACGGCCAACAAGGACACCTCGAACAACGGGGCGATTGTATGGAACCTGCGCAGCGATCTATCGCCAAGCACCAACGTGCCCGCAGTAGCGGCTCTGCTCAGCTCTGCCCCTGCCGCAAAACAGCCGTACGTCGCCAGTCAATGGGGGCTGATGCATTTGCTCGCACTCGCTTGTCAGCAGTTGAACGAGCAGCTCAACTTTCGTGACGCCGACGCCACTTGGCCGTGGCTCGATGAGAAAGCGCTGAGTGCCGCGGACATAGAGCAGGCCGTGGCTAGTGAACTCGCCGACAAGCCAATGCCGGTCAAACAGGACTGGAACCGATTGCTAAATCGTGAGTGACGTGTGTAGAAGCGAGCTTGCTCACGATCTGTTGATCTTTAAAAGATCGCGAGCAAGCTCGCTCCTACATCGCTGTGTGTTAAAGCCGAGAGGCTTCGAAGCGGTGCTCAAGGGATAAAACGCTTGGGGGCATCATGCTGTTCCAGTCCTTGGTGTCGATATAGCCCAACATTTGTGGCTGAGCACTATGGCCATCCGCCTTAATAAACAGCGAGGCGCCATAACTGAATGTGGTGTCTGTTGGCACATGCATCTGACTTTCTAAATCGTCCATGCATTCGCTGTGGGTCACCAACACCAAGTTACGGCCCGGTACTTTGTGCTTTAGCACATCACTCAACATCGTGCCTCGACAGTTGAACACCCAGTCTTGCGCGCTAACCGGGTGAATAAACATGGCTTTCGCCGTTTGGCGCGAGCGCGTTAGCAAGCTGCTGTAAATATCAGCATGGGCCAGCCCTAGCTGCCTAAATTCTTGGCCCAGAGCCTGGGAAACCAACTCGCCATGTGCAGTGATGCCGTCTTCAGGCCCGAGGCACAACGTCGATGTACGGTCGCAACGCTCACCATGACGGACCAAGGCAATCACATCGCCCTGCGCCCAGCTTTCACTTAACACCAACACTCGGCTGGCATTGCTCGGCAAGGCTAAGTTTGGGGCCGGTGCAGGCGCCAGCAATTCAAGCGTAATGAATACGGTGATAACCGTCGCCGCAATCACCACCAGTGTATTTCGATAACGCCCCAGCGCTTTGCGCAGTAGTGCGCGCCTAGCACCCGCTAAACGAAGACTCAACATCACGTAGAACGCCCCTATGGCAGTCAGTAAACAACACTCGACGCCACCCTATAACTCGAAGATGACAATAAATGGGTGAACAGATCCGTCTGTAAGAAATCAGCTTTGCATAGCAAGCCTTTTTCAAAACTGAACGGAGTCTAGAAATTTGGGTGTAGGAGGTAGGTGAAGTGAATGTGAAAAAAACCTTTAAGCAGACACTTATTGATTGCGTACTAAAAAAGCGTTTCAGCTCTGCCCGGCACCGCCGATACAGCGCATAACAAACACTCTGCTGGGCCAAAAGAATAAAACCCTCCAGCGATAACAGATCCTGCGTGCACCGTTCCTGGAGATTGAAATGAGCAGTTGGCTGAGCAACATCAGCGTCAACCTAAAACTGGCCTTGGGCTTCGGCTTGGTATTAGCCCTCACCTGCCTGATGGCTATTGGCAATTGGTTCAGCCTCGACACACTGATTGACCGTAGTAACTGGATGAGCGATATCACGCGACTCAATAGCGCGCTCACCAACCTGCGGGTCGCGCGTTTGCAATACATGCTGACCAAAGGCGATGAAACCGCCGCGCAAAATGTGCAAACCAATCTGGACGCATTTGAAGCCCAGCAAAAACAATTGCTGAACACCTTCAAGAGTCCTGAAAACCTCAAGTTGCTCAACGAACAACACGACCTCATCAACCATTACAAAAACGCATTGATGGCAATGCGCAAGGCTTACCTTGAATCCGCGACGTCGCGGGAGCTGATGGACAGCAGCGCCAAGACCGTGCTCGCTGAAATTGCCACGCTGGATGCCCGCACACTGCAACGCCCTGCTGGCGAAGAAGGTCGCTTCGAGCAGTATCAGGCCGTGATCAAAGTACGCGAGCAGTTCTTGCTCGCGCGCGACTTGGCCCGAGCCTATACGGCCTCTCCTACAGCAGCGACCGAGCAAGCAGCGCTCAACCAACTGGCCACCGCGACCGCTAGCCTTGCCGGGCTGAATGCCTTTTTTAGCACCACCGCCGCTGACACTTTAAGCACGCTGAGTGAGGCAATGGGCGGTTACACACAGGCATTGAAGGTTTTCACCGAGACTGAAAAAAACCTGGTTGATCGCCGCGCAGACATGACGGTCGACGGTAACGGCATCGTCAGCCGCAGCACTGAGCTGTACAACATCCAGCTAGAGCGCCGTGACATCGAAAGCGCCAGCGCCAACCGCCTGCAATTGATCAGCACCTTGCTGGTTCTAATGCTTGGCATCGCAGCTGCGGTGATCATCACTCGCCAAATCACCCGTCCGTTGCGCGAAACCTTGGACGTTGTCGAACGCATTGCCAGCGGCGATCTGAGCCATAACGTGCAGGTCACTCGTCGAGATGATCTGGGCGTACTGCAACAGGGTATTGCACGCATGGGCACGACCCTGCGTGAATTGATCGGCGGGATCCGTGACGGTGTGACCCAAATCGCCAGTGCGGCCGAAGAGTTGTCTGCCGTCACTGAGCAAACCAGCGCCGGGGTTCACAGCCAGAAGGTCGAAACCGATCAAGTGGCCACGGCCATGCATGAAATGACCGCGACCGTGCAAGAAGTGGCGCGCAATGCCGAACAAGCTTCACAAGCGGCCGCCGCCGCCGATGGAGAAGCCCGTGAAGGCGACAACGTGGTCAATCAAGCGATTGATCAGATCGAGCGCTTGGCAGTTGAAGTCGGTCGCTCGACCCAAGCCATGGCGGTGTTGCAACAAGAAAGCGACAAAATCGGCAGCGTGATGGACGTCATTAAGGCGGTAGCCGATCAGACTAATCTGTTGGCGCTCAACGCGGCGATTGAGGCGGCTCGTGCCGGTGATGCGGGACGCGGTTTTGCGGTAGTGGCCGATGAGGTTCGCGCCTTGGCCCAGCGCACTCAGAACTCCACCGAAGAAATCCAAACCTTGGTGGCGGCGCTTCAGAGTGGCACTCAGCAAGTGGCTGTAGTCATGACTAACAGCCGCAGCTTGACCGACAGCAGCGTGAACCTGACCCGCCAAGCCGGTACTTCGTTGCAGGGCATTACTCGCACCGTGTCGAATATTCAGTCAATGAACCAGCAAATTGCCGCCGCGGCCGAGCAGCAAAGCGCCGTGGCTGAAGAGATCAGCCGCAGCATCCTCAACGTACGCGACGTGTCAGAGCAAACGGCAGCGGCGAGCGATGAAACCGCCAAGTCCAGCATTGAGCTGGCGCGGCTGGGCGGGCAACTGCAAGCCATGGTGAGCCACTTCAAGGTGTAACCGCCGCTTGGGCCGCGACGACAAGGGCTCTTGTTGTCGCGGCCCAAGCACGAGGCTGCGATCCGGCCCGCACCTTCTGCGCAAGCAGCCTGTTAAGCATGAGGCACGCGGGCACGTTTGAGCAGTTTTTTGCAGCGCTCAGACACATGCACAACCCGCAAATGCTTGCCCGCCTTGCTGTAACGCTCACGCAATGTGTCCAGCGCAGCAATGGCCGAGTAATCGACGAAGCTTAAATGGCTGCAATCCAGGGTCACCGTTGCGGGGTCATCGGCGGGGTCAAACAGTTTGAGAAACGCCGTAGTGGACGCGAAAAACAGCGTGCCGTGAACCCGATACAGTTTGCTGTCATCGCTCTGCACAGGCGTTTGTGCATAGAGCTGGCGCGACTGTTGCCACGCGAAATTGAGCGCGGCAATGATCACCCCGCACATCACGGCAACCGCTAAATCAGTGAACACGGTGATGACGGTGACTGAAATAATCACCAGAACATCGTTTAACGGGACTTTGTTGAGCACACGCAAAGAGGCCCAAGCGAAGGTTTGTTGTGACACCACAAACATCACGCCGACCAATGCCGCCAGCGGAATACGCTCAATGAACGGCGATAGAAACAACACGAACAGCAAAATCATGACCCCGGCGGTTACCCCGGACAGTCGGCCGCGCCCGCCCGAGCTGAGGTTGACCACGGTTTGCCCGATCATCGCGCAACCGCCCATGCCACCGAACGCGCCGGACACCATATTCGCGGCCCCGAGCGCCACACACTCACGATCTGGGTAACCCCGTGACTCGGTAATTTCGTCGGTCAAGTTCAACGTCAGCAAGGTTTCAAGCAGCCCTACCACCGCCATGATGACGGCGTAAGGGGCGATGATGCCCAAGGTTTCTAAGCTCCACGGGATGTCTGGCAAGGCAAACGTCGGCAAGCTGCCTGCAATGTGTGCCATGTCACCCAACGTCCGGGTCGGCAACCCCAGAAAATACACCGCCAGCCCTACGCTCAAGATCGCTACCAAGGCCGGCGGCGCGGCACGTGTTAGCCGTGGCAGTAAATAAACGATAGCCATGGTCAACGCCACGAGCCCGATCATCACGTAGAGCGCCATGCCGCTGAGCCACGTGTCGCCATTTTTGAAGTGATCCAACTGAGCCATGGCAATTACAATGGCCAGCCCGTTCACAAACCCGAGCATCACTGGGTGCGGCACCATGCGCACCAGCTTGCCGAGTTTGAGCACACCAAACGCCAACATAATCAGCCCGCTCAACAACACGGTCGCCAATAAGTACTGCACGCCGTGTTGTACCACCAGAGCAACGATCACCACGGCCATTGAGCCCGCGGCGCCGGACACCATGCCCGGTCGACCGCCGAACAGCGCGGTCAAGGTGCAAATAATGAACGCGCCATACAGCCCCATCAGCGGGGTGAGATGAGCCACTAGCGCGAATGCAATGCACTCGGGCAGCAGGGCAAATGACGTCGTGAGTCCGGCCAGGACATCAGCGCGCAGACGTGAAAATTTCATGGTTTACCTAAAGACGGGACGAACGAAGGGAAGATGTAGGAAACGGATGGTAACAAATTGCGAGGAAAGCAAAACCTCCGTAGGAGCTGCCGAGGCACGAAGGCTGCGATCTTTTGACATTAAAAAAGATCGCAGCCTGCGGTAGCTCCTACGGGTTTTGCGGGGTTATTTGACGACTTTGCCTACGCCACGACCGCGTGGATCGGAAGCGGTTTCTAGCGCAGTGCCGTTAACCCGGATGGCCTGGATGTCGCCCATGTTCCAGCCCTGATCTTCCAGGGTGTAACCCATAGCCTTAAGCTCATCCGCGACTTTGCCGGTCAGCGGCGCGTAAGCGTCGTAGTAAATCGTATCTTTAGGCAGCAACTGGTGATGCACGCGCTGTGCGGCCACGGCTTTTTCCAGCGGCAGGTCGTAATCGTAAATGTTGTTCAACACCTGAAAGATCGAGGTGAAGATCCGCGAACCACCCGGCGTACCGAGCACCAGTGTGACCTTACCATCGCGGGTCACCAAGCTTGGGCTCATTGACGACAACATGCGCTTGCCCGGTTCGATGGCGTTGGCATTGCCGCCCACCACGCCAAACGAGTTAGCCACCCCCGGCTTGGAACTGAAGTCGTCCATTTCATCGTTGAGCAAGAAGCCTGCGCCCTGAACGACAACACCGCTGCCGTAATCCCAGTTAAGGGTGTAGGTGTTGCTGACCGCGTTGCCGTCTTTATCGACGATGGAGAAGTGCGTGGTCTGATGCGGCTCTAAGCCCGGCTTGACCTTGGCTGTTTCGGAAATCGCCTTCGGATTCACCTCTTTCGCACGCTTGGCGATGTACGCCGGATCCGTCAGCTCAGCCACCGGCATTTTGCCGAAGTCCGGGTCACCCAAATAATCAGCGCGATCCGCAAACACGCGCTTCTCGATTTCGGCCAGCAGGTGAATATAAGGGGCCGAGTTCAACTCGACGCCTTTAAAGTCCGCCGCGCGGTCTTCTTTGATGCCGATCAGTTGGGCCAAAGCAATACCGCCAGAACTTGGCAGCGGCGCGGTGTAGAGGGTGTTGCCACGGAAGTCGACGCGCATCGGCTCACGCCAGTTGGCTTTGTAGTCGTTGAGGTCTTCTTTGGTAATCAGACCTTTGTCTTTTTTCATTTGCGCGACCAGAAGGTCGGCCGTTTCGCCGTGATAAAACTCTTTGGCGCCTTTATCGGCAATGCGCTCCAAGGTCTTGGCCAGTTCTGGCTGCTTGAACGTCTCACCGGGCTTCATGGTGCCAAAGTAGTCACCAAAGTTGGTGGTGCCGTTAAACAGTGCCAACGCGTCTTCGCGGTACTGGTATTGCTGGTCAGCGACTTTGAAGCCGTTTTTCGCGTAACCCACCGCCGGCGTGATCAGCTCGGCCCATGGCAACTTACCGAAGCGCTGATGCGCTTCCCACAAGCCCATCACCGTGCCCGGCACACCTGCCGCACGCGAGCCGACTAGGCTCAGGTTTTCGATGATTTCGCCTTTGTCGTTAAGGTACATATCGCGGGTGGCCGCTTTAGGCGCTGTTTCGCGATAGTCGAGGAAGTAAGGTTTGCCATCAATGAACAGGGTCATGAAACCGCCGCCGCCGATGTTGCCTGCTTCGGGGTAGGTCACGGCCAAGGTGAAGGCCGTCGCGACCGCAGCGTCGACTGCGTTACCGCCTTTTTTGAGGATTTGTGCTGCGACTTCTGCGCCGTATTGATCCGGTGCCGCCACTGCGCCGCCTTCCAGAGTGACGGCAAAGGCCGAAGAGCTCGCCGCGATGGCAGCCGTCAAGGCCAGGGTTTTGAACCACACAATACGCATTCGATACTTCCTTTTATTGTTATCAAACTTAGCCGAACAGTGTCTGATTTTGTAAAAAATTTCAAACACTAAAAGGAAAAATGCGGGCCTCTAAATCAGTCGCCTCTCAGTGCTTGAAGTACGACGCCGCATAGTTCGCGAGTTTGGTCTGAATAAAATCCAGAAAGCATTGAATGCGCAGCGCTAACTGCGAGTTGCGGTAATACACCGCATTAATGGGCTGACGATAACCGCTATTGAACTCACCCAGCAGCACCTGCAAGCGCCCGGCGCTGATGTCTTCATGGGTCATGAAGTGCGACAGGCAGGCAATGCCCTGCCCTTGCAGCGCCAAATGACGAACGGTTTCGCCACTGGATGCACTAATGGCCGGTTGAATCGGCCAGCGATCACCCTGTGCATAACGCAGCGGCCATTGGTTAAGGCCATCGTTTTGGGTAAAGCCGATCAACGTATGCTGGGCCAGATCGGCCACGCTGTTGGGCTTACCGTGCCGGGCGATGTAGTCGGGGCTGGCCAGAATGTTCAATGGGCTACAGCCCAATGAGCGGGCGTGCAGCGTGGAGTCCGCTAACGTACCGATGCGGATCGCGAGGTCGGTGCTTTGCTCAAGCAAGTCGATGATTAAGTCGTTGCTGTTCAGTTCCAGTTGAATGTCAGGGTAGAGCGCCCGGAACTCGGGAAGGTGCGGCACGATGGCATGCAGCATAAACGGCGACGCGGCATTGATGCGCAAGCGCCCGGACGGAATGCGCTGATGAGCGATCAGACGCTCTTCAAGCGCATCCATTTGCTCGAGGATCAGTTTGGCCTGCTCGAAGAAGAACTTGCCTTCCTCGGTCAGGTCCATGCGCCGCGTAGTGCGGTTAATCAGTGTGGTTTCGAGCTTGGCCTCCAGCCGTGACAGCGTGCGGCTGACCGCTGAAGGCGTTTGCCCAGCGTGTTCGGCGGCGGCGGAGATAGAGCCGCACTCGATCACCGACACAAAAATTTGCAGCTCATCAGATCTGGCTTTCACGCATGGCCCTCAGTAGTAGCGACTGATAGTAGTCGCTGACGAGGCACGAGGTTGTGATTACTGGCCGAAGACTTCAGTCAAATGTTGCTCGTAACGCGCCGCGTCGGCTTCTGGCTGCGGACGCTTCATGACGTCAACGCACAAGAACGTCGGTAGGCCTGTCATGCCCAAAAATTGCTGGGCTTTGTGGAATGGGAAGTACACCGCATCTACACCTTTACCTTCAAAGAAGTCCGCCGGGTCGTCAAATGCTTGCTGCGGAGCGTTCCAAGTCAGTGACAACATGTAGTGTTTACCCTGAATCAGACCACCGCTGCCGTAGCGTTGCGAGGCATCGGAACGGGTGCGGCCGTCACTGGCGTAAAGCGTGCCGTGACCTTGGGTAAATACTTCGTCGATGTATTTTTTAACAATCCATGGCGCGCCCATCCACCAACCCGGCATTTGATAAACGATGACGTCAGCCCACAGGAATTTTTCGACCTCGTCAGCCACGTCGTAGCCTTCGTCAATATGGGTGACTTTGACGTCAAAGCCCTGCCGATCAAAAAAGGCCAACGCCGTGTCGTGCAACGTCAGGTTGTAGCGACCGTCGGAGTGGGCAAATTTTTTAGCACCATTGAGCAACAGAATCTTTTTCATGAGCAGCCTCGTAAGGGGTTAACCCTCATCGCTGTTGAGCGGCACGGGGGGTCTTAAAGGTTTAATCGTGGGGTAAAGATATAGAACCCAACCTTTAGGAAAAACCCGCACTGAAGCAAATGGCTTTTGATTTGGAGTCACGAATAGTCGCTTTATTGTTGCACCAAAGTCTTAACCACCGATGAGTAAATGTGCACCCAACAACGCCATGCCGATAAAAAACACCCGTTTGAACAAGGTGGCGCTGATGCGCTGGCGCAACCATTGGCCCAGCCACATCCCCAGCATTGCGGGTAACAGCGCCAGCAGCGAGGCATTATGGACGAGGTGATGACGCCCGTGACCACGCCACAGATCGGGCCTAGCCAGCGCTCGGTAGACGGAGCGATGCGCAACGTGGGTAAGAACAATCCGCTCAAGGCGTAAAGTAAGAGTGCAGCGCCCAAGGCGCGTACAACCCAACCGCCGCCTTCAATGCTGAGCCATACCATGCCCATGCCGGTGCCCAGAAAGATCCCTAGCTGCATAGGCCAAAGACGGACCATTAGCGCTCGCAGCTGTCCGCCTGTCGCCAATTGCCAAGTATTGGTGACGATGGAAGGCATGATCAGCAACGCCGCAGCCTGCGCAGGGGCAATAGCCAGCCCCAACAGGCCCATAGCAACGGTAGGCAAACCCAAGCCAATCACCCCTTTGACCGTTCCCGCCAGCAGAAAGGTCATCATCACCAGTAATGACAAGGCCCAACCGAGGTGTTGGTAGAACTCAATTAATGTTTTCATAGGCCTATGTTGGGGGATGAAGACGAGGTTGAAAATGCGTCATACACAGAGCTAGCCTCTTGTTTAGCAATAGGCTCTAGCTACCCCCCCCCCCGTAGAAGCTGCCGAAC
>NZ_LLWH01000180.1 GCF_001411475.1 Pseudomonas endophytica
ACGAATCGGCCCGGTGCTGAGCCCACGGTACGCGCAGTACCCCCACTTATTTCAGGCACCGGCCAGCGCTCTGTTGGACGAGCCTTTACTGCACACCACTTCACGACCACAGGCGTGGCCAAGCTGGGCGCAGCAAAACACTATCGACGCAAAGGAACTGAAATTCGGACAGGGGTTTGAGCACTTGTATTACTTGC
This sequence comes from Pseudomonas endophytica, assembly GCF_001411475.1. Taxonomy (GTDB): domain Bacteria; phylum Pseudomonadota; class Gammaproteobacteria; order Pseudomonadales; family Pseudomonadaceae; genus Aquipseudomonas; species Aquipseudomonas endophytica. The sequence continues at coordinate 198 of NZ_LLWH01000180.1, forward strand.
TCGAAGCCGCCGTGGCAGGTTTGGGTGTGGCGATTGCCCCAGAACCTTTGGTCGCTGAAGACCTGCGGGCGGGTCGCCTGGCTGCGCCTTGGGGCTTTAAACAAACCCCGGCACAACTGGCGTTATGGGTGCCTAAGCGCGCCGCAGACGGGCGCGCTCGGCAACTCGCGCAGTGGCTCAAGGCTGAGCTTGCGCGGGCGTAGTCTTAATGACGCTTGCACAACAGAAAAGCCGCCAACAGACCTACCGCACCCAGCGCAACACCGGCGGTGGCATACGGATGCTCTTGCGCATAGTCGCGAGTCGCAATGGCGGTTTCGCGGGTCTTGTCTTTCACTTCTTCGTACGCATCGCTGAGCAGATGACGCGAATGCTTAAGTGCGTTCTCGGCATTGCTTTTCAGTGCGCCAATAGTCTTTTTCGATTCGTCAGAAGCGTCGTGCTTGAAGCTCTCTAGAGACTTGAGCAGGCTCTCGATCTCGGCTTCCATGCTTTGCAATGAGGCTTTACGTGAAGAATTGCTAGCCATTAGGGCTTCTCCTGCTTGATGAGTGTGGGTACTTGTTTAGTCCGACTGCGCCGTTTTCAGAAAGTGCAAAAAACCTGAACTTTTCCTTTCGATCAGGCCACGAAGTATCAGCAGACTCGCTGCTAGGCTTTGATTGACGACAAAAGGAGAACGTTATGTCTGACCATCACACCTACAAGAAAATTGAACTGGTAGGTTCGTCCTCGAGCAGCATAGAAGACGCTATCAGTAATGCACTGGCCGAGGCCCACAAAACGATCAAACATTTGGAATGGTTTGAAGTGCTGGAAACCCGCGGGCACATCAAGGACGGCAAAGTGGCGCACTATCAGGTCACCCTGAAAGTCGGCTTTCGGATCGCTACTAGCTGAATGACCGATAGAGTTTTGTGTTAACAGACTGGCCGTTTGCCACAATATCCGCTAAACCGTCTGGGTGCGGCAGGGCCAAACGTGCCGCACCCTTGTTGTTTTGATCTGGGGAACTGACCGATGAAAAAGATTTTATTGGCTGTAGGCTTACTGAGTCTGGCGGGCACTGCTTTCGCAGCGGGCAAGCCTTGTGATGAATTGAAAAGCGAAATTGCTGCGAAGATTGATGCCAATGGCGTCCCGCAGTACTCGCTGGAAATCGTCGACAAAGGCACCGCTTCGGACGGCGAAGTCGTAGGATCCTGTGAAGGCGGCACCAAAGATATCGTTTACAAGCGCGGCTGATTACGCCGCCATCGCGTAGGCGCTGCCGCAGGCTGCGATCTTTTGATCGTTAAAAGATCGCAGCCTGCGGCAGCGCCTACAGGTTCAGCCTTGTTTCATCACCTGCGACAGCAGTTCGTAAGAGCGAATGCGGTCAGTATGCTCATACAGATCGCAAGTAAAGATCAGCTCATCGGCTTGAGTTTGCTCAACCAGCACTTCCAGTTTGGCGCGGATTTTTTCGGGGCTGCCGATCATTGCTAAGCCCAAAAAGCTCATCACCGCTTCTTTTTCATGCGGTAACCACAGCCCGTCCATACTTTTCACCGGCGCGCGTTGCACCAAGCTCTGGCCACGCATCAAGGCCAAAATCCGCTGCAACACTGAGGTGGACAGGTAATCGGCCTGTTCATCGGTATCGGCTGCGACCAATGGCACACCGAGCATCACGTACGGCTTGTCGAGCACCGCCGACGGTTTGAAGTGATTACGGTAAACGCGTATGGCTTCGTGCATCAAACGAGGAGCGAAATGTGAAGCGAAGGCGTAAGGCAAGCCGCGTTCACCGGCCAATTGCGCACTGAACAGGCTCGACCCAAGCAACCACACGGGCACGTTGGTGCCGGTGCCAGGCATCGCGATCACGCGTTGATCTGGCGTACGCGGGCCGAGGTAGCGCATCAGTTCGGCAACATCCTGCGGAAAGTCATCAGCGCTGCCGGATCGCTCGCGACGCAGGGCGCGGGCGGTCATTTGGTCTGAACCCGGCGCACGCCCAAGGCCCAAGTCGATGCGGCCTGGGTACAGACTTTCAAGGGTGCCGAACTGCTCGGCAATCACCAACGGCGCATGGTTAGGCAACATCACACCGCCTGAACCGATGCGTAGGGTCGAGGTGCCACCGGCCAAATAACCGATTAAAACCGAGGTCGCCGAGCTGGCGATGCCGTCCATGTTGTGGTGTTCAGCAACCCAAAAGCGGTTGTAGCCAAGCTTCTCAACGTGTTGGGCCAAATCCAGCGAATTGTGCAACGACTGAGCGGCGCTGCCATTTTCGCGCACAGGCACGAGGTCGAGGGTCGAGAATTTGACATCAGACAATCGTTTCATCAGCCGTCTACTCCAATTGAGGTGCGGGTTTAGGCATTCGCAAAAAACCCGTCAGTGTTTACAGAAATATGGGCATATACCCGAGTTTCAATGGCATTGATGAAATGAGCTACAAAAAATAGCGATTTGTCCGATGTGGTGAACTTTGTAGAGACGACTACCCTCACAAGTCCATTCAAGGCGTGAAACCTTCACGCCGTTTTTCAGGAGGCACGTATGAGTATTAAAAAGACTGCATCGGCGCATTGGGAAGGCGACCTTAAAACCGGTATCGGTTCCATCTCCACAGAAACCGGCGTATTGCGTGAAGCCCCGTATGGCTTTAAAGCACGCTTTGAAGGCGGCAAAGGCACCAACCCTGAAGAGCTGATCGGCGCAGCACACGCTGGCTGTTTCTCGATGGCACTGTCGATGATTCTGGGTGATGCCGGGCTTAAGGCCGAGAGCATCGACACCCAAGCTGAGGTCACGCTGGATCAAGTAGACGGTGGGTTTGCGATCACGGCTGTACACCTGACGCTCAAGGCCAAAGTGCCAGGCGCTAGCCAACAGCAATTCGATGACCTGACGACTAAAGCCAAAGAAGGCTGCCCGGTGTCCAAGGTACTGAACGCCAAAATCACCCTAGATGCGACCCTACTGAGCTAACGCTCAACGCACGCCCCGCCATATAGTGCGGGGCGACGTTAGCTTAGAGCCTTTGCAGGCAGCGCTAAATGTGATCGAAGAGCCGTCGAGTGCGTCAGACCCTTACTGTGCGTTCAGCTTGAAGGAAATCTCATCATGAAACGTTTTGCTTTAGCGGTTATCAGTTGCACCTTAGCCACATCCGTATTGGCGGCACCTAAGCCTTGCGACGAATTGAAGGCTGAAATCGAAGCCAAGATTCAAGCCAACAACGTGTCGTCTTACACGCTCGAAGTCGTGACCAATGACGAAGTTCACGATCAGAACATGGTGGTCGGCTCGTGTGAAAACGGCACTAAGAAGATCATCTACCAGAAAAACGACAACTGAGTTTTAGGGCAGGCAGTTAACCAGCCGCTCCTCGGCCAACACCTTACCTTCGGCGTTGTACAACCGGGCGTAAGCGTTGAAACCTAGCGAGCGCGCTTGCAGTCGATAACGTTGGCCGGGCTGGAAGTCTGCGTAGTTGACCGTGAGGTAACACAGCCGCTCTTGCGGGTCACTGAACATGCCCATCCCACCTATAAACACCTCAAAATCGAAACGCACCATCAGTTCATGGCTGCCAGGGGACACTTGGAAATAACGGCCGTCGTTCAGGCGCTTGTTGTCCAGCCGCTCGGCCATCACCAGCTTGCCGGTTTGTGTTTCAAGGTCGACCCAGGCCATGTCCGGATCGTGGGGCGGTAATGGCGTACTGGCGCAGGCGCTGAGCAGGCCGGTGATGAGGAGTAGCAAAAACGCGCGCATGATCGTTTCCAAATGGATTTGAACCCTCAGCATAGCCTTAGACCCCTGGACCGCACTATGCCGCTAACCCTTCGCTGCCTGCTTGCCCTCATTTTTTCGGTGCTCCTCACGGGCTGCTCCAGTACCCGTTATTACTCGCAGCTACTGACGGGCCAATGGCAGTTGTTACACGCCCGCGAACCGGTTGCCAAGGTAGTGGCCGACCCTCAGCGTGATCCCGCTTTGCGTGAGCATCTGGCCAAATCCCAAGCCGCCCGGACCTTTGCCAGCGAGCAGTTGAAGCTGCCTGACAATCAAAGCTATCGGCTGTACGCCGATCTCCAGCGCCCGTACGTGGTCTGGAATGTGTTTGCGACCCCGGAGTTTTCTCTCGACCCGGTCACCTACTGCTTTCCGGTTGCCGGGTGTGTGGCCTACCGAGGCTACTATTCACAGGGTGCAGCGCGGGGTGACGCGGCCCTCAAGCGCCAGCAAGGCATGGACGTGTTTGTCAGTGGCGTTGAGGCTTATTCCACGTTGGGCTGGTTTGATGACCCGATCCTCAACGGGATGTTGCTCTGGGGAGATGAGCGCTTGGCCACGGTTATTTTTCACGAGTTAGCACACCAGCGCGTTTACGTGAAAGACGATACCGAGTTCAACGAGTCTTTCGCCAGTTTCGTCGAGCAAGAAGGCACCCGGCAATGGCGCGCCAACCAAGGGCTAACGCCTTCAAGTAGCGGGGCTGCTCAGCAGCGCGATCAGTTTATTGCGTTGGTCTTGGACACCCGCCAACGCTTGCAGCAGCTGTACACACAACCCTTATCGGCCTCGCAGATGCGCCAACGCAAAGCGGCACAGTTTGAAGACATGCGCCGCAAATACCGCGAACTTCGCGACCAGCAATGGGCGGGCAATAATCGTTACGACGCGTGGATAAACAGCCCGATAAACAACGCCAAGCTACTGCCGTTCGGGCTGTATGACCAATGGGTGCCAGCTTTTGCCGCATTGTTTAAACACACCGGCGGCGATTGGGAGGGGTTTTATGCTGAGGTTGAACAGCTTGGCAAGCTACCCCCGTTACAGCGCAAAACAGCGCTGCGCCAGTGGGCTGGGCAATAGGACGTTGAAGCCGCTATAGCCTTTTTTTAGAGCACGTCTGCGGTATTTATGTAGTGCATCTACCTCATCTCCATCTTTTAGTCTGAACCTGATTCACCTCTGGCACTTTCGCCAAAATGTTTCAGACAGGGAGTTTGGACATGAGCAACAATCCACTTTTACAGCCCCTTGAGTTAGTACCTTACGCGGACATCTCGCTCGAGCATCTGCAACCCGCTATCAGCCAAATCATTGCCGACAACCATAAAGCCCTAGACATTATTGTCAGCCAGTCTCTCGTCCCAACGTGGGATGACTTGGTACTCGCTGAAGATGAACTGGATGCACGCCTAGACGAAGCCTTCAACGCGCTGGTGACGTTAAGTCAGTTACCTCAAGCACCTGAATGGTTCGCGGCCTTCGAAAAGTGCTACAGCGAAGTCGAGGATTACAAGGCTGGGACGCTTCAGAATCAGGCGCTGTATGACGCTTACACCGCTCTAGCCAACAGCGGCCCGGCTCAACTGTACTCATCGGCCCGCAAACACGTGTTGCGCAAAAAGCTAAGTGCATTTCGTAGCGCCGGTATCGGGTTATCCGAGCCGGTAAAAATGCAGTTGGTTGACCTGAACAAGCGCATTGGCGACCTTGAAGCGACCTTTAACAGTAATGTGCGCAATGCCAATCTGGCGTGGGAAAAACTCATTACGGATGAAACCTTACTGGCTGGCATCAGTTCCCCCCTTAAACATAAATTGGCGCTCAAGGCTCTGGCAACCGAGCGTGAAGGCTGGTTGCTGACACTCGACGAAGAAGCGATCTACAGCGCCGTGATGGGCGAATGCGAAAACAGGGCGTTACGCGAAGAGTTATGGATTGCCTACAACACCCGTGCCTCTGATCAAGGCCCAACGGCAGGGCAAAACGACAACAGCGTAGTCCTTGAGCAACTACTCACACTCCGCCATCAGCGAGCCAAGTTGTTGGGCTATGACAACCACGCGCACTTTAGCCTTGAAATCAAAGCCGCCCGCTCAACCGATGAAGTACTGGGCTTCATAAAAAAACGGGCAGCACATAAAAAAGCTGACTTCCAGGCATTGGCCCAATCACTGCAAACCGACGCACAATCGCTGGGCTACAACAACTTAAGCGCGTGGGATTATGCCTACTTAGCCCGCAGGGCAAGCGCTGAACTCAGCGGCACGCCAGACTCGGAGTTCTCGGCTTACTGCTCATACAATCAAATACTGAAATCACTGGTGCAATTGGTCAGTGGGCTCTTCGGTATTCAAATCTTAAAGGTAGAAAACTTCTCTACTTGGCACCCTGATGTGCAGTTGTACGCCATCAATGACGGTCAAGAACGGCTTGGGCATCTCTATATCGACCCTTACATGCGTCAACCAAAAATGGACGGTTGCTGGACGCAAGCGATTACCGACCGCCATATCAATGCAGAAGGCAGTGTAAAGCTGCCCGTGGCCATTTTGCATGGCAACTTTTCCCCACCCCAAGGCGCTACACCTTCTTTGCTAGAACCTTTGCAATTGAACATGTTGTTCCATGAGTTCGGTCATTGCCTGCAACACATATTGACCCGCAGCCCTTACAGGACACTCTCTGGTATCAATTTTTTAGGACGCGATGCAAGTGAGTTTGCGGGCCGAGTGCTGGAGCAATGGTGTTGGTCACGCGAGGTACTGCAGTGGATGACTCGGCATCACCAAACCGACAAGCCCTTAAGCATCGAGCAGGTAGATCGGATCCTCGAAGCCAGAAAAATAACTGAAACGCTTAGAGATGCGGATGAGCTGACACGCTCACTATTTGATTTCGAATTGCATAGGACCCAAGGGGATGGCCGAAGCGTGCAAGACGTCTGGGCCAGCGCGCAACAAGCGCTACAGGTCTTACCATGGCCCGAGTTAGCGCGATTTGGTCATGCATTCGACTATATGACCACAGGGTATGACGCAGGTTATTACGTCTACGAATGGTCTCGTCCGCTGGCCGAACAGGTTTTTACACGGTTTGAGCAAGAAGGCGTATTCAATGCCCAAACAGGCAAGGTATTTCGTGAGGCGTACTACACGCTTGGCGCGGAACAGACACTGCCTGAGTTCTATAAAACGTTTATGGGGCAGGCTCCTAACGATGACTAACGCCCTTAAACCTTGGGCCGCAGCCAATTCTTAACCACGCACGTGGCAAACGGGCTGGTGCTGCACGCGCCGCTGCTTAAGGCTGCACGTAGCTTGGGGATGTCGGCTTGCATCATGTAGGCGACGCCATCTTTGAAGTGCGAATTCTCGCCAAATCCGCCTTGGGTCATTTCGCTTAAGGCGTCTTCTTTGCTCCAGTTCTGCACCACCACCCGGTACATCGCCGCCATCAACCCCGTGCGGTCTACGCCGTGCTTGCAATGCATCAGCACCGGCCCATGGGCTTGAGCCGTTTGAATGGCACGTAACGCGGCCACTGTGTCAGCGTCATCCACATGGTTGGTGCGATAAGGTAACTGGACTTGTGCGACACCCAGATTTTTTAGCCACGCGCTGTCCGGCTCAGACAAAAAGTTGATGACGGTGACGATATGAAGCTTTTCTAGTAGCACATGGGCCTGCTCATCAGGCAATGCGCTGCGATACAGGGTGGGCGACATTTGATAGAGGTTGTACTGGGCTTCAACCGGCTGTGCCCAGTGCGGCTGGCGCGCCGCAATCACCTCTTCGGCCTGAGCATGAAGCAGGATGAAAACGGCCAAAAACGTCAGGCACTTGGCGGGCATAAACCGGGCTTTGAGCATGTCAGCGCAACCACTTTACTTATCGTTGTAGGAAGTGGCGGCAGAGTGCAGCAAAGCAAATAAAAACCGTGTGAGGCCGTTGTCAAAAAATCGTGATGCAGCCCTTATTGCACGGAGGATTGATCCGTTAGCCACTTCTGCGACAAAGCCGCCAGACGGCCATCAGCTTTGAGCCGCTGCAAGGCTTTGTCCAAGCTACCTTGAAACGCGGGGTTACCTTTATGAAAGGGGATTGCTCGCTCAGGGGACTCTAAATAAGGCGCGCTGAAATCGAACCGATCCTGACGTTCTGGAGTCATAGCCCTATGATTGATAGCCACGTCGTACTTGCCGCTCTCAACACCTGACAGCAGGTCATCGCTGTCAGTGACCAAGAGCGAGGAATGAACCTCCAGCTCCTGAGCCAGCAACTCGCCAAGCTCGACGTCATAGCCGACTAAACGGCCGTCTTGCTCAAAGCTGTAAGGTGGCAGGTTGCCCTCAAGGGCGATACGCAATTCGCCACGGTCGTTGACGTCGTCCATCAGTTCGGCGCGAGCTAAGGGGCTCAGCAGTGGCAATAAAAGTATCAGGCCAGGCCAAAAACGCATGGTCACTCCTGTGAGCTTAATGAAAGCGATTCGCAACAGACGCTCACTTTGCTTTATGTTGGTCATCTGCGGCGTTGGACAGCAGATCCGCTCAAAGTTGTTCACGCCCGACGATTATTTCAAAACCCGGAGAAAAAAATGAAAGCTCTACTGTCTCGTGTTGCGCTGGCCTCTGTGTTGATGGGCGCTTCGGTTCTAGCCGTAGCCGCCATCCCGGCGCCAGAAGGTGCAAAAGTCTCCATTCTTTCACCGGCGGATGGCGCCACAGTGGATAAAACCTTCACCGTAAAATTCGGCATTGATGGCGTCGACCTTAAGCCCGCTGGCGACCCCGCCCCGCACTCTGGCCATCACCACTTGCTGGTTGATGTAGACACACCAATTGCACCCGGCCAAGTCATCCCGACTGACGACCATCACCTGCATTTCGGCAAAGCGCAGACTGAAACTGAACTCACGCTCGCGCCTGGCAAACACACCTTGCAACTGGAGCTGGGTGACATGGGCCACCAAGCGTTCGACCCGGTGATCGTGTCGAAGAAAATTACGGTTAACGTCAAAGAGTGAGTTTTTGGCGTCTATCCGACCTCAGCCAGCCGCAAGGTACGCTGGGGTATGGGTTCAGAAGCTGCCGTTAAGCGGGTATTCGACGATCAGGTAAATTCGGTCAATGTCGTCGCCCGCTTGGGCTCGATTAGCGCGGTGGACGACGTGGGACAAGGCCACGCTAAAGTCCTTGGCCGCGCCCGACTGCACCACGTATTTCAAATCAATATCGCGTTCCCAGTGCTTACCGCCGCGCCCTTGCTGGTCGGCATACGCCCCACCGACTGGGGCATGGGTGCCATCAATGCCGCGACCGCTTACATAGCGGCCCATCAGCGTTAGGCCAGGTACGCCGAGGGTGGCGAAATTGAGGTCGTAACGCAGCTGCCATGACCGCTCTCCTGGGCCGTTGAAGTCGGCGTACTTGATCGAGTTGGCTAAATAGATGGAGTCACCACCGACAAAGTCGAACGGGGTATTACCCTCTACCTTTTGGTAAGCCAAGCTCAGTGCCTGAGCGCCAAAGCTGTACTTGGCCAACAGGCTGTAAGCGAGGGTATCAATGGCGCCAGCGCTGGCTTTGCCGGTGTCGCGGGTCTTGTAGAGATTGCCCTCCAAACGCCAGTTGCCTTTGGCTACGTTCAGATTGAGGTAAGCCTGGCGCCACGTATTTTCTAACTCCCCCGCGTACAACGCCGCGCCGAACGGGCCACCGGGCGCAAACGTAGCGCCAGCCAAGCTCATGCCGTGATGCTCAGTCGTGGCGCCGTAACCACTGAAGTCATCGTGCGTTGAGCTGTTGTCCTGATTGCTGTAGGTCGTAAAGCGCCCCGCCTGCAGACGCCAATCTGGCAGGTCGGTGGTGTCTACCAACCAGCCCGTGGCGTATTCGGGTTTTAGGCGTTTGTCGCCCGTGTCAAAAACGGGAGTCTCCACAGCTATCTCGCCATAGCGCAGCTGGGTGTTGCCCACGCGCAGTTTGAGGGTGGCGCCAGCGCTGGAGTAATCCGGTTCGGCGCGACCAGCGCTGTCGCGCGGTAGCAGGCCGGTGCCCGCATGGCCACGGCCTCCGTCCAACTTGAGCCCAAGAAAACCATGAGCATCAATGCCGACGCCAACCGTGCCTGGGGTGAACCCCGAGCGCACCTCGCCGATAAAGCCTTGAGCCCACTCCTGACGGTAGTTCTGACCGCTTGCGGAAGGTGATCGAAAGTCGCTGTGCAGGAAGTAGTTACGGCTGAGCAGCGACCAGCCGGGCTGTTCGGCCTGACTAAACAGCGGGCAAAGGGTCAACGTGGTGAGCAGGATGCGGCCTGGTCCGTGAGTGTCGCGGATCATGGAGCCTCCGGGTGAGATGGTCCGCGACTGTAGGGGATAGCTGGGTTTGAAGTCTTGTAACGGTGTGCTAATGCAGAATAGATGAGTCGCAGGCCATCAGCCGTGAGCCGGTGAAGACTCCGTGCCGATGACGACTGCTGCTGGTGTTACGCGCCTTGAGTCGCCGCATGTGCATGACCGGCTGATCGGTGATGCTTATCGGCTTCAGCCAACAGGTGACGGATACGAACAGGGACACCTTCGGTCTGGAACTTGCGAACACGGGCTTCGATTTTCAGCTCGCCGCGCGTCACCCGGCGGTGATGTCGCAAATGTTCAAGCCAAGACTCTTCAAAGAAAAACTCTTGCCACAACGCGGGCTCAGCACTGTCCTGCATCAACCCCCAAGACAATGCGCCGTTTCGTTTACGCATGGCTTCAAGCTCTCGGGCAGCTAGGGTGAAAGCCTCTGCTTGAGCCGGATCAATGTGATACTCAACCGTCACCATGACCGGGCCGCGCTCTTGGTCAAGCGCATCGCTGATCAGTGGCGCTGGCCAATGCAGCGAAGGTGCGAGTTCTTCGGCTTCGGTTTCAGGCAGCGCCACCTTGCAGGTCATAAGCGTTGCCAGAGCCAGGCCACCGGCCGCCAACAGCAAGCTCAGTGTGATGGAGGCATGACTAGCCACAATCCCCCAAAGCAGGCCGCCACCAGCCATAGAGCCGAAGAAGGCCAAGATGTACACCGACAATGCTCGCGCTCTTACCCATGCTGGCACCGAGGTCTGAGCGGCAACTTGCAGGTTGGAAAGTACCGCGATCCAAGCAGCCCCGCTGAGCAACATCGCAGGCATTAGCACATAGAAGTTACGAACCAATGCGAGCACCAGCAGGAACACTGCGTATAACAACGTTGCGATCATGACCATGCGGTTCAGGCTAACCCGCTCACGTAGACGTGGGAGTAGCGTTGCACCAGCGACCGCGCCGATACCAATGGCAGCCAGTAATAAACCGAAGTCAGCGGCGGTGCCCTGCATCTCGCCGCGCACGATCAGCGGCAGCAATGAAGTACCAGCACTCGCAAACAGGAAGAAGGCCAAGGCACGGATCAGCACGGCTTGTAGCGGCTTGGAGCTGCGAGCGAATCGCACCCCGGTGCGCATGGCCCCCATAAAGCGCTCAGCCGGCAGCAGTGGTTCTTTTACTTCGCGCTTCCACATGAACAGTACCAAGATCACACCCGCAAACGACACAGCGTTAAGTGCAAACGTCATCCACGGGCCGACCAAGCTCACCACAACACCGGCCAAGGCTGGGCCGATTGCACGCGAAACGTTGATCCCCACACTGGAGATGGCCACTGCGTTCGGCAGGTCTTCCTTGCCAACCAGTTCGGGGGTGAGTGCGCTCCAAGCGGGCATCATCAACGCCGTCCCGATGCCCAATGCCAAGGTCAGCACCAGCAACAAGGGAACCGTCATCAGCCCCAGCAGCGTAAGGCTGGCCAGCGTCACGGCGACGGCGGACATCCACACTTGCACAAGCAACAAGTAGCGACGTTTATCGACAATGTCAGCGGCCGCACCGGCTGGCAGGGCCAAGAAGAACATAGGCAGCGAGCCGGCTACTTGAATCAATGCCACGTAGAGCGGGCTTGAAGACAGTGTCGTCATCAACCATCCGGCGCCGACCTCATGCATCCAAGTGCCGATGTTGGAAGCGATTGTTGCGATCCACAACATGCGGAAGGTGGTGTTGCGCAAGGGGCTCCAAGCGCCAGACGTTGATGTGCTCATTGCATTGCTGCCTTTAAGAAAATGGGGGGCGGTCCAGGCTAAGATCCTGGGGCATCATCGCCAGACCGAGCTCAGCCTTCGCAGCGAGCTCGGTCCATCGCATTACGGCATACGCGGCAGCTCATTAGGGCGAAGGTCAAACACCAACACTTCCGCGTCCCGCCCTTTGGTCAGTTCAATGACACGCTCTTTGCGCATACGGACACCATCCCCCTCCCACAACTGTTGACCGTTTAGCTCAATGCTTCCGCGGGCGACATGCACGTAGGCATGACGGTTATCAGCCAGCGTCAAAGAGGCGTGCTCTTGACCATCAAGCAGACCCGCATAGACGCGAGCGTCTTGGCGCACCCGCAGCGACCCTTGCTCGCCGTTAGGCGAAATGATCAGCCTGAGTTTGCCGCGCTTCTCATCCGCGCTGAAATGCTCTTGCTGATAGCGAGGGGTCGCCCCACGCACACTCGGCACTATCCAAATTTGCAAGAAATGCACGGGCTGCGCTTTGCTGTGGTTGAACTCGCTGTGAGCGACGCCACTGCCTGCGCTCATCAGTTGCACATCGCCAGGCCTGATCACAGAACCTGTCCCGAGGGTGTCCTTGTGCTCCAATGCGCCTTCAAGCACGTAAGAAAAAATCTCCATGTCACGATGAGGATGCTGACCAAACCCTTTGCCTGCGATCACTCGATCGTCGTTGATCACCAACAGGTCTGAAAAACCGCGCTCTTCTGGATCGTAATAATCCGCGAAGGAGAATGTATGGGAGGACTTTAACCAGCCGTGGTTAGCGCGGCCGCGTTCTTCAGCGTTACGGACAGTGATCATTATTCGTCTCCTTTAGGCTTGGGCCTGCATGTGATGGGAGAACTTTACTGTCATACATCGAAGACCAGAAGACGCATTTTGTGGTATCTCTGTCTCTTTTTTAGGGACAATCGAACAACAAGCCTAGAGCCCACCTGCTGCTTGTCTGCGCGTCGTACCGAGCAGGTTGTCCGCACGCGGCAGTCACCCTTAGGCGCTCGGTCATTCAACACCGAATTGTTGACGATACAGGTTGGGGCTGACGCCAATGCGCTCACAAAACACCTTGCGCATGTACTTGGCGCTGCAAAAACCGCATCGCGTTGCAATCGTTTTAAGCGGCAGGTTTGTCCCCTCAAGCAGCCTTCGCGCATGGTCGATCCGAGCGCTCTGCACGAACTGCATCGGCGTTAGGCCCGCTTCGCGCTGAAACGACCGGGCAAAGTTGCGCGAACTCATCGCGACCATATCTGCCATTGACTGGACCGAGTACATTTTTTCGATGTGGTCGACAACATACGCCTGAGCCCTCGCTACCGGGGAGCCATCGCGGGTGACGGAAACCAGTAACGGACCAAATTGCATTTGGCCTCCTTGACGCTTCATCACCACCAACAGCACCTTGGCAACTTCTAAGGCGAGTTCCTTGCCGTAGTCTTCAGCGATGATGGCAAGCGCCATGTCGATCCCGGCAGTGATCCCCCCAGAGGTAATCAGGTTGCGGTCGACAACGTATATTTGCTCACTTTCAACCTTCGCCCCAGGATGTTGCTGAGCAAGCCTGCCGAGGTAGTTCCAGTGGGTTGTGCAGCGGTAGCCGTCCAGAAGCCCCGCTTTGCCGAGCAGGAACGTGCCTGTGCAAATAGCCCCAAAGCGTTTAGCGCTTCGGGTCGCTTCGGGTAGCCATTCTTGAATGACAGGATGAGTATCGTCGTAAGCCCCTGGGCCACCCGGAACGAGCAGCAGATCCAGCCCGCTAGGCGCCTGAGCCAGAGAGATATCGGCTTTCACTTGAAGCCCACACGAGCTTCTAATTAGGCCGTCGTCAACACCGAGCGTCAGCAACCGATAACGTTTTTCCATGGGCAAAAACCGGTTAGCCACTGCAAATGCATCCATTGGCCCGGTGATATCCAACATTAAAACGCCATCAAATATAAGCATGGCTATCGTTTTGCCAGTTCCGCTGTCTTGCATATTAATCCGCCTGCTCAAGCGCTAACGAAGTGCAGTTACAACCTAAATAAGGAGTCATTGATTACGTGCGGCCTTAGAGAATTGTCTTACAACTATTGGGCCTAAAATATCACCTACTCATGGAAAAATGACCTGATTGTCTCTGTGGGATAGCAGGTAATACGCAGTATTCGCCATCTGATGGCACAAAAACCTTAAGGTTTTGTATTAACAGGCCAATGGTAATAGAGCGTTTCTTTGAGTTCATCGGCAGGCAGATTTAATAAGTCTTAAGGTTTTACTAAGGACTTAATTAAGTGCAGTGGCCAAACTTTCCAATACTCATTGGAGGGTCGTTATGCGTTATCAACAAGCCCCTAGGTCTGAATCATCTCGCCACCGACCTTTACAGTTACCGACCGTAATTAATGAAGCGCTCCATCGAATCAAACCCATTAACGCTGAATTACAACGTTCGCCACCTCAAGACAGTGTCTATAACGAACACCGGGCCCTGCCTGGCTCACTGGCTCCCCATCATCTTCAGCAGGCACTCGAACTGCTGTTGGATAACAGGGACACGCCTATGGCGATCATTGAGATCGCCCTCGCCTGCAACCTGACCCGCAGCCATTTTTCCCGTGCGTTCAAACTGAGCACCGGGCTGTCTCCGCTCGCTTGGCGCTTGAAAGCTCGTTTAGAGAAGGCCAAAAAACTGCTCGCCACTTCGTTATCCCTCACTGAAGTGGGTCTGGAAGCAGGGTTCTGCGATCAATCGCATTTCACCAAAACCTTCACGCGCTTAGCGGGAATGACGCCAAAAGCGTGGCGCGCCGAACAGGTAAATGGCTCAAGTCAATCGCCGTATTAAACGCCTATTACACCTAGGTATATATCCCTCGGGACAATAGCGAACGAATCTCAATACTGAAAATATAAAGACCCTTGTGAAACCGCAAGGGTTCAATTTTTGCCACATTGGCGATAGCGCGCAGAGGTGAACATGGGTGCCCACGAAGAAATCGTGACGCTTGTTATCAAGCATCGGATCAAGCCTGGTCACGAGGCCGCCTATGAAACTTGGCTCAAGCAGATGGTCAACGTCGCCAGCCGACGTGAAGGGCATTTGGGCGCTGATATCCATCGAGATAACCACGGCGGGCTTCAGGTCTTTACGTGCGTTCTGCGCTTTAGCTCCACAGACGTCATGCAATCTTGGCTCGACTCGGCAGAACGTCACGAGCGGGTTCAAGAAGCACTGCCGATGCTGGCAGACGGTGACCAGACAGAAGTCACCAAGGGCAGTGAGTTCTGGTTTGCTCCGGCCTCCGAAAACCAAGAGCAGCCACCGCGCTGGAAACAGGCAGTTATTTCTTTTTTGGTGATTCTGCCGCTGAGCTTAATCGTGCCTATGCTTTGGTTGCCCGTGCTTAGCCTGCACCCGTTGCTGGCCAGCTATCTGGGCAGCAACATCGTGATCACCGCAACCATCGTCACATTGGTTGTGTATCTGTGCATGCCAGCGGCCATGCGCCTGTTTGCCCCATGGCTCAGCCCATCACCCAGCACCATCGACCACCAGAAGTGAAGCCCGGATGTCCGCGTGCCGGATCACCTCCGGCTGCGGTGAAACGCTAGAAATCCGACAGTTCATCTAGAAGGAGTACCTATGAGCGCTGACTTAATTTTGTTTAACGGTCAATTTCATACCGTGGACAGAGAAAATCCGCGGGCAACAGCGGTTGCCATCAAGGATGGCCGCTTCACTGCCGTCGGCTCCGACGCCGAAGCGATCGCTGAGAAAGGAAGCTCCACGCAACTGATCGACCTGAAAGGCCGTTGCATCATCCCTGGTTTGAACGACTCGCACCTGCACCTGATTCGTGGTGGTCTGAACTACAATCTTGAGCTTCGCTGGGAAGGGGTGCCCTCGCTGGCAGATGCGCTGCGCATGCTCAAAGAGCAAGCCGATCGCACGCCTACACCGCAATGGGTGCGTGTAGTGGGCGGCTGGAACGAGTTCCAGTTCGCTGAAAAGCGCATGCCGACCTTGGCAGAGCTGAACCAAGCCGCGCCAGACACACCGGTTTTCGTTCTGCATCTGTACGATCGCGCCCTGTTAAACCGTGCTGCGCTGCGCGTGGCAGGCTACACCCGCAACACCCCGAACCCGCCCGGCGGCGAAATCGTTCGCGACGCGAATGGCGAACCTACCGGGATGCTGGTAGCGCGACCCAATGCCATGATTCTGTACTCGACGTTGGCTAAAGGGCCGAAGCTGCCCCTTGAGTATCAAATCAACTCGACGCGTCAGTTCATGCGTGAACTAAACCGTCTGGGTCTAACCAGCGCGATTGATGCGGGGGGTGGTTTCCAAAACTACCCAGACGATTACGAGGTGATTGAGCATCTGGCCAAAGAGCAGCAATTAACCATTCGAATCGCCTACAACCTGTTTACGCAAAGGCCCAAAGAGGAACTTGCGGACTTTAAAAACTGGACCGGCAGCGTGAAGCTGCACCAAGGTGACGACTTCCTGCGTCACAACGGTGCTGGCGAAATGCTTGTGTTCTCGGCCGCTGACTTCGAGGACTTCTTAGAGCCACGTCCGGATCTGCCGCTGACCATGGAAGAAGAGCTGGAGCCAGTGGTTCGCCATCTGGTTGAGCACCGTTGGCCATTCCGCCTTCACGCCACCTACGACGAGTCCATTTCGCGCATGCTGGACGTGTTTGAACGCGTGAACCGCGATATTCCGTTCAACGGCCTGCCTTGGTTCTTTGACCATGCCGAAACCATCACCCCGCACAACATTGAACGTGTGCGTGCTTTAGGCGGTGGTATCGCGATTCAAGACCGCATGGCGTTCCAGGGCGAGTACTTCGTGGATCGTTACGGTTCTAAGGCAGCGGAGAAAACCCCGCCGATCCAGCGCATGTTGGCCGAAGGTGTTCCTGTCGGTGCAGGCACCGACGCCACTCGCGTGTCGAGCTATAACCCATGGACTTCACTGTACTGGCTAGTCAGCGGTAAAACCGTGGGCGGGCTGGCGCTTTACCCAGAGGGACTGAGCCGCGAAACCGCGCTGCAACTGTTCACCCAAGGCAGCGCTTGGTTCTCCAGCGAACAAGGCAAGAAGGGCCAGATCAAAGTCGGTCAGTTGGCCGACCTCGCCGCGCTGTCGGCTGACTTCTTCCGCGTCGAGGAAGAAGCCATCAAGTGGATCGAGTCGGTCCTGACCGTAGTCGGCGGCAAGGTCGTTTATGCCGCCGATGAGTTCTCCAACCTCGCACCGCCAAGCGTGCCGGTTCTGCCGGACTGGTCGCCGGTCGCCAAGGTTCCAGGTCACTGGCGCCCGACCTCACCGCTGCAGGCCCAAGTTCATCAGTGCGTCGGCCCCTGCGGAGTTCACGCTCACAGCCATGAGAAAGCGCGACTTTCCAACGTGCCTACCAGCGATTTCCAAGGTTTCTGGGGCGCCTTCGGCTGCTCCTGCTTCGCGTTCTAACTCACAGCAATTTTTACCCCACCCACCAAAGGTGCATGACCATGAGCAATCCAGATTACAAGCGCTTGAACAACGATGACGCTGTTGTACTGCTGGTTGACCACCAAACAGGGCTGATCTCGCTGGTACAAGACTTCTCGCCAAACGAGTTCAAAAACAACGTGCTGGCCTTGGCTGACCTGGCTAAGTTCTTCGGCCTGCCAACCATCCTGACCACCAGCTTTGAACAAGGTCCGAACGGCCCACTGGTACCTGAGCTGAAAGAAATCTTCCCGGATGCGCCGTACATTGCGCGCCCTGGCCAGATCAACGCATGGGATAACGAAGACTTCGTTAAAGCGATCAAGGCCACTGGCCGCAAGCAACTGATCATCGCGGGCGTGGTGACCGACGTGTGCGTTGCTTTCCCAACGCTGTCCGCTCTGGCTGAAGGCTTCGAAGTATTCGTGGTCACCGACGCTTCCGGCACTTTCAACGAAACTGTTCAGCAAGCTGCTTGGGTTCGCATGACCCAGGCTGGCGCGCAAATGATGAACTGGTTCTCGGTAGCCTGTGAGTTGCACCGCGACTGGCGCAACGACATCGAAGGCCTGGGCAACCTGCTGTCCCAGCGCATTCCTAACTACCGCAACCTGATGAACAGCTACAGCGCTCTGACCGCTAAGTAATCGGCGGTAAAGATGCAAAAAGCCTGCGTTTACGCAGGCTTTTTTGTGGGTTTCTCGCGATCCTTTATAAGATCAAAAGATCGCGAGCAAGCTCGTTCCTACAGGTAGGTGTCCAGCCATAACTGCAAAGTGAGCTTTTAAATAATCAAAAAGTCGCGGAACAGTCAGTTCTGTGTGTCAGCTTTGAGGGTTGCACGGCAACGTGAATCGAATTCGGCATCCACCGCACGACGAGGTGTTCGCGTGCAAGCTGCCACCATGCGCCCGTACGACGGAGTTACAAATGGCCAATCCCATCCCGAGGCCATGATCCTTGGTGGTATAGAAAGGATCAAAGATTTTCTCCCGCTCCTGCGCAGGAATTCCAGGGCCGTTGTCGTCGACGCGGATCTCTATCTCATCACCCAGCGTACGAGACGTTATTCGTAGCGCACCGTCGCCCGTTCTAAAGCCCGACAACGCCTCAAGACCGTTGGTGATGAGGTTGTAGATCAATTGCTGAATCTGGACGGGGTCGGCCATCACCGGAGCGGGTGCATCCAGCTCGGTGTCCAGTTTCACCCCCTGCTTTACGACGTCTGCTGAGGTCAGTCTGACCACTTCGAGAATAACGTCGTCCACGCACGTCGCCTTCAGTTGAACATGGGTTTGTTTCGCAAGCGCGCGAAGCGCTCGGACGATACCTGCTGCCCGCTCACTGTCAGCGCGGATGTCTTCCAGACCTGCAATCGCTTCGTCCATGTTGGGCGTACCTCGCTTGAGCCAGCGCAGGCTCGCCGCAGCATTCGAAGCGATACCCAAAAGCGGCTGACTGATTTCATGGGCGATGGAGGCGGAAAGCTCACCCATGACTTGCATGTGAGCGCTGCGGGCCAGTTCGGCACGAGAGCGCCGAACCTCTTCCTCCATTTGCGCCTTGATCTGATTGTCCTCTGCGAGCCGGGTGTAGAACTTCGCAGCTTGCAGCGATACCGCAGCTTGAGAAGCAAAGATCTCTAACATGGCCAAGCGCTGCGAGCCGAACAGACTCGGCACCCGTCGATTTTCCAGATACACCAAGCCAATCAGTACGCCCTGCTTGAGCAACGGCAAGCACAGCACCGAGCGGGCATTTCGCCGTTGCAGCTCGCTCCTGAACACGTCCGGGCACTCCAACAATGCATCATGCAGAACCAACGTAGCCTTGGTGCGCATGGTTGCATTCAGAACCGACACAGGCGCTTGAGTCATAAATTTCTGGCAGTTTTCCATCGTGACTGTCAGCCCTTCGTCACTGATGTCAGCACGCGCAGCCATCTGGAACTCCGCACCGCTGACGATCAGCAAGGCACCATGATCTGCGCCAGAGTGCTGCATCAAAAGGCTCATGAGGGTTTCGATCAGACGCTCAAGAAGCACCTCTTCCGATAGCGCCCGGGCGGCTTCGATCCCCACTTTTAAATCCAGATTGGCTTGCGAGGCGCTTCTGAAGGTTTCCTGAATCGGTTGGATACGCAGGAACGGATGCAGGGTTTCCAACTGCCGAACTTTCCCGTTCGCGCCCCAGATGTGAAAACAATCCCGGGCCACGCGAAGGTGTAGATTGGCGCCAGAGATAAGGCCGCTAGGGATACACACCTCTGCGAGTTGCTCGTGGGCGAGCGCTTGCTCATGGATAAAGCCCGCCGCTGCGGCTGCAATTTGAGCTTGGTCAAAACAGCGAATGGCGACAAGTCCATCGCCATTCAGCTTGGCGATGACACCTTCGATCAATAGAAGCTTATTACGGAAAGTAACTGGGTTCAGGGCCGCCCATTGAGCAAACCGATCACGGTTTTTAGTCAGCGTTTTAAGCTTGGACTCTAGGGTGCCAGGGGCTTCTGGGCTTCCAAGCACCAAGCTGTAGAACAGGTATAAATCAGAAAGATTTATATGCGCAGGTGCGGCCCATGCCACCGTATGGGCGGCCTGCAAGCGGCGCATAGCGTACGGGATGTTTCCCAAATAGAAAGCGGACATACCCGCGTAGAGCCCGCTAAAGAACAGAGTGGTCTTGGAGACCGCCCCCCCCGCAATGGCGTCGCAAAGTGCAGCTTCTACGAATGCCAGCTCCATCACCCGCCCGGATGATAAATCCTGTGACAGGTCCTGAACGAAACGCTCCTGCGCGACCAGAATCGCCTCAACGTCAGCGTAATCATAGTGACGAACCACCTTAAGGCCGCGCTCGATCACCTCTGCAACTTCCTGCAAATGATTACCCATGATCAATGAGTCAGACACCAAATGGTTGCAGGCATAGCAGGCCATGGCCAAGTCGCCGCTGAGGTATCCCGTATCAAATGCTTCTGTGGCTTTTTGTTTGGAGTACTCCAAGGGAGCCGTCCAAGCACTGACCTGATCGAGCGCTACCAAGGCGCCCGTGAGGTCTGTCTCAAAACCGTAACGTTCGATTATTTTGATAGCGGCCAAGCAGCAGGAGTAGCCGTCGTGGTACTCACCGAATCGCTCAGCAATCATCACTCCATACCAAGACAGCCCATAGGTGCTGCCGCAGGCAAGGCCGTACTCCAGCGACAGCTCAATGATCTTGGCCAAGTGCAAGAATCGGATGTCGTCCTCAATGAAAAATGACGAGCTAAGGGTGGCGAGAAGCTCGATCGCCACTTCGGCTTCTGGGTCTTTGATTTTGGGTAGAGACTCCAGCCCAAACACTCCGCGCGAGCTGATCAGTTTTTGGATCTTGGCGTGCTCGAACGCCACGAGGTCAGGCAGAATGCCGCGACGCATGGAGATTCCAAGCGCGTCTAAGCCTTGCAGTGCCTCGCCAATGGCAGACTCATAGTCAGAGCCCAGCGTCAGTAACTTGGCTTTGAGCTTATGTGCCCGAGCTCGCTCAAGCACATTGCCCGCGCGACGCATGCACGCCTCAATCTTGACTTGAGCGCCAAGCATGTCCGAAAGCTGCATGTCACAGTCAGCGGCTTGGCACATGATTGCGAATGCAAATTTAACTCGCAGCGGGTCGCAACGGCTTGATTGCAGAAGTTGCTCAGCCGAGAGCAGATAACCCGACGCTTGATCAAAGGCGGCTGCATCACGCGCCCGCGCAGCCGCTTCAAGCAACAGCGCAATAAAGTCGTCGGCTTGCTCAGGCGGATAGGCACTTTTTTCTGAGAGGTGGACTTGATTAGCAATCTCGAAGGTCAGTTGAGACAACTCGTCGCGATACTTTTGGTGCAGGGCGATGGCGATTTCTGCGTGTTGTTTGGGCCGCTGTGCTGGCGGCGTCAATTGATAAGCCGCCTCTAACACCCGGTCGTGGGTGAACAGAATCCCAGCTTGGGTCAATGCTAAGAAACCACCGCTGGCCAAGCTTTTGAGTCGATTACTTAAACGGTCCGGGTCGATGTTAACCAGCGATGCCAAGACGACCTCATCGCATTTACCGCCGACGGCAGCAATCACGCGCAGGATTTCATGTTGTGAGGTAGGCAAGCGCCGTAAGCGTTGAATCATCAGATCGGCAACGTTGTCCGCGTAACGATGCTGCGCAATCGCCTGCAGATGCCACGTCCAGCACATGGTGTCGCTGTTAAATTCAACCAGCGCGTCTTCAACCATCACCTTCAAAATCTGGTTGACGAAGAAGGGGTTACCGGCTGTTTTCTCATGCACCAGCCTTGCGACTTCGACCACGCTCTCTGCGTGAGTATGAAATCGTTGGGCGATAAGAGCCCTCACGGCTTCTATCGAGAGCGCAGGCAGTGAAATATGGTCACCAATGAGCGCCGTGGATGAGCCGCGTTGCAGTTGGCTCAAATCCACAGCCTGCGACGCCTTGTGGTCTTCGGTGCGGTAAGCCGTCACTAATAGCGTGTTGCGCAATGGTCGGGCGAGATACTCCCTCAACAGGCAATGGGTTGAGTCATCTGCCCACTGCATGTCATCGAGAAAAATCACCAGTGGATGACCTGGCGTGCCAAAAAAATCCAGGAAATCGAGAATCGCTCTGTTTTCTTTATCCAGCGCGAGCCGCGTAGGCTTTTCGGAGAGTTCGGCGACTGGGCCGATGATGAGCTTTAAGTAAGGAGCCAATTTGACCAGAAGCTTGCCTCGACCTTTCAGCCGACGGGTGACTTCAGCTTTGATGGTGTCTAGATCGCTGCTGTTTTTGATTAACAACTGAGTGGTCAGCGAGCCTAGGATCTCTCTCCACGGGCCGTAGGGAATCGCCAAATCTGAGCCATTACACTTCCCTGAAGCCCAGTAGATTTGCGTATGCGCCCGTAGCGAGGCGTTAACCAACGTGGATTTACCACCCCCCGCAGGCCCCGAGACTGTTAGCAAGCGAGGGCTGCTGTCACGGCGCAAAACTCGCAGAATGTTCTCCACCTTCGCCTGCTCATCCACGCGGCCAAACAAGAGGTCGCCGCTCATTGGCATGACATCGGCGGTTGCAAGAGCGAATGCGGATATGCATTGATTTTCTGACTGCTGACGCAAGCAATGCGCTAAGTCGACTGCCAGTGCTTTCGCTGACTGATAGCGAGCGTTCGGCTCCTTGGCTAACGTCTTGAGCAAAATGTCACTGAGCATAGGCGCAACATCAGGTTTGATCTGCACAGGCGGCTTGACCTGCACGCCCGCATGCAGTTGCCGCCAATGCAGTTTGTCACGACCGGCGAGAGGCAACTCGCCCACCAGCAATTGGTAAAGCGCTGCCCCTAGGGCGTAGATGTCGCTTCTATGATCGGTTACGGATCCGTGCGGGCATACCTGCTCGGGGGCGAGGTAGTTCCAGTGCTCGGTTGTGGCGCTTTCCATGTTGATCAGTTCTAGGGTGTCGGCCCTGAAGCAACTGAGCCTGACCGAATCATCGTCTCTGGCAACGATATGCTGGGCCTGCAAAGAGCCGTGGATCACGCCCTTCTCGTGAGCAAGCGCTAGAGAGTTTGCAGCATTGGTGGCTAGGGCGAGGAAGCGCTCGAAGGCAACGCCACCGGCGAGGACTAAGTCATTAAAACTGGGGTCACATGACAGGGGGTAGATCATTAACGGCCCCTCCGCTGAACGAACAAACCCCACCGGAAGAATGGCCCACTCGGGTTCTAGGTGAATGCGATTGTCCCGCTCAAGGCGCTGGCATGCGGCGGGAGACTCAATCGGCGCACGAGCCGCCATCCAGGTTTTAGAGGTTTGGGGGTCAAAAAACTCACAGTAAGTGAGTTCACCTTCATGCCCGCGCAGAGAAACGCTGCATCGATTCAGCCAATCCTCATCAAGCATTATTTCTTTGCGAAAAAGCCTGTGAGGAAGACGTCTCTCTAGCATCGTGCCACCCTTCATGAACCCTTCATTTCGTTCTATGGGCGAGTATACGCACGCTCATTTGAGTTGTAGGACAACTCGGGTGGGTTTGGCTGAATGAGAGCCCCTGATGACCGTTGAGTGCCCCTTCAAACGTTTACAATCCAGTGGGTCTTGTCTGCGTGCGGGGTGATTCATAAAAGCGCCTTATCCCCAAGCACACTTGTATTAAGGCACGTGTCAGCATACGGTCGCTTGGCCTTGCTCCGGCTGATGTCGGTTAATCAACACAGTTGAGAACATCATGATCCGATTAGGCAATGCGACAATTTCCCTGGAGCGCCGAGAGGCATTTCTCGATGGCCAGCCGATGCGTATTGGTGGGCGCGCATTTGAAATCCTCGCCACGCTTATCCGTGCCAAAGGTCGAATTGTTGAGAAGGATGATCTGATCAATCAGGTATGGCCTGGCACTGTCGTTGAAGAAAACAACCTTCAAGTGCAAATTTCCACACTTCGCAAAACATTCGGTACTCAAGCGGTGATCCAGACGGTGCCACGCCGCGGATACCGCCTTGCCGCTGAGATTGGTACGGATGAGACGTCAGCCCCTCGAAATGAAATCGTCCTGCCAACTGAGACAAACGCGCCGATAGATGCGTCTGGCGTAAGGGTTTTTATCATTGATGATGACCCCTCGGTGACAGGCGCGTTGTCACGCCTGCTTCGTGCTGAAGACATCCCTCATACGTTGTTCGGATCTGCTGAAGAGTTTCTGAGTGCTCAATGGGAAAGCCCGTACGCCTGTATTTTGCTAGACATCAACCTGCCGGATAAAAGCGGCCTAGACCTGCAAGCGTCTTTGATGAAAATTAAGTCGCCTTGGCCAATCATCTTCATGACCGGTAACGGTACGATCCAAATGACGGTCCAGGCAATGAAAGCGGGCGCCAAGGAGTTTCTAACAAAGCCATTCAATGATGATCACCTGCTTGAGGCACTGGCAGCAGCGCGTCATAAAGCGGTAGAGAGTGGCAAGGCATGGATCTACATGAAAATGGCGATTGAGAAGTACGCGAGGCTGACTAACCGTGAAAAAGAGGTTTATTCATGGGTGGTGAACGGGCTGACCCACAAAGAAATCTCCAAAAAAATTGGCACCAGCGAAGTCACAACCAAAGTTCATAAAAAGAACATCATGTTAAAGATGCAGTCCAGATCAATCATTGAGCTGGTGTCGATGTACAACACGATCAAACTGAACCGCCATCCTGAGGATCAGGAACCTGCATGAATACACACTCTGAGTGCTCCGCATTCAGCCCTGATACGTCAGATTCGATTGTCGTCTGCATCGTCGACGATGACTCATCGGTACGCAGAAGCCTTTCGAACTTGCTGCGTTCCGCTGGCTTCGACACGTTGTCGTTCGCGTCCGGAGAAGACTTCCTGGCCTCAGAGCAAGCCCTCGGTGCAGGGTGTGCGTTGCTCGATTTAAAGATGCAGGGATTGTCTGGCGCAGACGTGCAAAAAGAGCTCATCTACTTAGATAACCCTTTGCCTGTCATCTGCATGTCGGCCCATTGGAACGACAAGGCGCTGTCGGACTCCATGCGCAAGGGAGCTGTTGCGTGTTTGTCCAAACCCTTCACTGAGCAAGCACTGCTTGATGCCGTCGACGAAGCGACCAAAGGCGAAGCTTAAAGCGCTATCGCACAACATGAATGGCGCCTTAAAGGCACAGCCCTGCCTTACACCTGACCAACGGCTAACCACCTGCGAGCTTAAAAGCCAGTGAAGCGTCTACGCGATGTGTGAGGCCATATCGACCTGTAACGAAAACAACCCTTGCATCTGTGTACGGGTTGAGATGGGATTGCAGCTGAAACAACCCGGCAAAAAAAGAATCATTGATTCAAAAAAAAGGGACAGTTGAGTGGATCGAATTGAATGCATGCGGACCTTCATGGCCACCGTCGATGCGAGCGGTTTTAGCGCGGCGGCGAGAATTCTGCATGTGCCGCGTTCAAAAGTGAGTAAGCAAATTCAAGCGCTAGAAGAGGCTCTGGGCGTTCAATTGTTGCACCGCACGACGCGTAGCCTGCACCTCACTGAGGCCGGTTGCGAATACTACGAAGCCTGCCGAGAAGTGGTGGCCTCGCTCGATGAGGCCGAGCAACGCGCCCGCAGTGGTTTGGCACAAGTGCAAGGCGTACTGCGCGTTAACGCGCCCATGTCCTTTGGTCTGTGTCGTTTAGGCCCACTGCTGCCTCAATTTCATGCGCTTTATCCCAATGTGGAGCTGCAACTGGTGTTGAGCGATCAGCAGGTCGACCCCATCAAGGGTGGATTCGACGTGACGATCCGCATTGCGAGCTTGGCAGACTCCTCGCTGATCGCCCGGCATCTCTCACCTGCGCCGCGGGTATTGGTCGCGTCGCCAGGTTATTTGGCGCAGCACGGTGTTCCAGAAACCCCCAAAGACCTTGCGACCCACCAATGCTTAAACTACGGCTACCTACAAAGTGGGGCCAGCTTGCAGTTGAGCAATGGTAAAGATGTGCAGCGCGTGCACGTGACGGGGCCTCTGCATTCAAATAACGGTGATCTGCTAGCCCAAGGCGCAGAAGCTGACATGGGGATCGCCTTGCTGCCTCTTTTCATTGTCGAAAAGGCTTTGTCTGAAGGACGATTGGTGCAGATTTTGGAAGAGTGGGAAGCACCTCCTATCACCATCAACGCCGTCTACCCGTCGGCTCGGCGAATTCCATTAAAGACCCGAGCGTTCTTGGACTTCCTCGCGGCAGAGCTACGGATTCCCGAGACGGCCGCGGTTTAATCGGTATCACGAACCGGTCAGCCACTGAAGTTGCTTTATGGGTCATGCAAGGCTGCGTTTTGCGAAAAACGCGGGAGTCTTGATGACCCAAGCCCCCGGCCCGGTAATGGCCAACCCCGCATACAGCACCGTAAATAACCAAGCGAACTGAGCCTGCTCCAAGGTCCACTCTGGATGAACCACCAGCAACGCAATGGCCAGCACTGCAAGTACGGGCAGGCAAGCGAGCCGCGCAAACACACCCAGAAGCAGTAATACCGGGCAGATCACCTCAGCAAACACCGCCATCGCGAGTGTCAGGGTCGCCCCTAAGCCAAACGGGTCTTCAATACGCTGCAACTCAGCACTCCAATTGAGCAGCTTTGGAAGGCCGTGAATGTGGAGCAGTAACAGCGCGGCACAGACACGCAAAAAGAGCAGGCCCAAAGGTAAAGAAATATCGGCCAAGGTCTTTGGCTTATGCTGAATAGCTGAAGTGGCCATGTCGCAAATCCTCGTTTCTAAATGGAACAACGTTGGGATCAGTCATCGTCATGAGGCGCTGGGCAACTACTTAGTGCTCGGGCGCCGCATCGCTTGTTTGCGTGCAGAAAACGCAGCTTTATAAGCCATCAGCGCCAGCGCGCCGATACTCATGACAGCCAACCCAAGCACCAGGTATTGCTTCAAATTATCGAAGGCATACAAAAGCGGCCCGCCAAAACTCGCACCGAGCGCCAATGCGCTGCTGCTCCAGACCAATGAACCCAAAATGCTATAGGCCACGAAGTGCGACTTGGGCATGGCCATCTGCCCTGCCAGCAACGTCGAAACGGCTCCCGCTCCAGGGATGAACTTGGCAAAAACCAGCACCACCGGGCCATACCGTAGATAGGCATTGCGCCCTTTAGCAAAGGCAGCACTCATCTTGGGTGAGCCTCGGTTGATTTTGCGCGTCAGGGCGTCGCCATATCGCGCCCCCATCCAGTACCAGAGGCTGTCCGCCAGCAAGCAAACAAGCAGTGCCATCAACACCACAAGTCCGGGCTCAGGTGATCCATGCTCACTGGCAAATGCCCCCGCGAGTACCAGTGAAGGGTAAGACGGAATCGGTAAGCCAATTTGATCACCGAAGACATTCAGGGCGAGCAATGACAACGGGTGGGTGGCTGCGAAGCTCTCAACTGGACTCATGGAGGCATCTCTTGTGGCTCGACGACAGCCAAATCGCTTAAGCAGGGCGCGGGCATTAGCGTGAAACCCTCAGCCTGAGCGCGTTAGCTGCTCAGGCTGAGGGTTCAGGTCTAACGGTTAAGACACCTGACGTTGAGGGGCTTTGTGCACCATGGTGTAGGCGTAATCCACGCCCATACCGTATGCACCGCTGTGCTGCAAGACCAAGTCCATCACCGCTTGGTAGGTTTCTTTGTGTGCCCAGTCACGCTGGAACTCGAGCAACACTTGCTGCCAGGTCACCGGTATCGCGCCCGCTTGGATCATGCGCTGCACTGACATGTCATGAGCTTCTTGAGTGGTTCCGCCCGAAGCGTCGGTGACGATGTACACCTCGTAGCCCTCGTCCATGGCTTGCAGTGCCGGGAAGGTCAGGCAGACCTCGGTCCACAGTGCTGCCATGATCAGCTTCTTGCGACCGGTGGCCTTCACCGCTTCCACCAGCTTGGCGTCTTCCCAGCTGTTCATCGAGCTGCGTTCGATAGGCTGAGCGCCTGGGTTCACCGCCAGCAGTTCCGGCCAAATGTAGCCGCTGAAGCTCTCGGTTTCGACCGAGGTGTAGAGCGTCGGCCCGTTGAAGATCTTGGCGGCTTTGGCCAGACCAACCGTGTTGTTCTTCAGTGTTTGGCGGTCAATCGACTGAACGCCGAAGGCCATTTGCGGCTGGTGGTCGATCAGGATCAGAGCGGCGTTGGTTGGGTTCAGCAGTTCGCGTTTGGACATGGTCTTAATCTCTTCAGGAGGGTTGAAAGCGTTGGGTTGTAATGGGTCACCGCGCTGTGCCGGTGGCGCTGTCTGCGGTATGGGGGCCATTCTGAAGCGGGCATAGAATCAAAACAATTAGGCAAAAAAAGGAATGATTGATTCTAAAAAAGGGACAGTAAAAGACGATCTAAATGCTGTCAGCGGCGTGCATGGCTTAGGCCCACTGCCTGCACGAAACCACAGGCATAAAAAAATCCGACACCATCACTGGCATCGGATTTTTTTGTGGCCAATTAGCCAAGCGAGAAGACTTGGCTGATGGGCATTAGACCCGAAGGTCTGACACTTTAGTGACGCGCGCCTTAGAACAACACGCGGCAACGGATGGTGCCGTTGATGGTTTGCAGCTTGGTCTGCGCCAAGTCGGAATACTCGGCGTCGACGTCGATCACGACATAACCGACTTTTTCGTTGGTTTGCAGGAACTGGCCGGAGATGTTGATTCCGTTTTCGGCGAAGACTTTGTTGATCTCGCTCATTACACCCGGAATGTTCTCGTGGATGTGCAGCAAACGGTGCTTGCCAGGGTGAGCGGGCAAGGCCACTTCCGGGAAGTTTACCGACGATACGGACGTACCGTTGTCGCTGTACTTGACCAGCTTCTCTGCCACTTCCAGGCCAATGTTGGCTTGGGCTTCAGCCGTCGAGCCACCGATGTGCGGGGTCAGGATCACGTTGTCCAAACCACGCAGCGGGCTTTCGAACACGTCGTCGTTGGAACGCGGCTCAACCGGGAACACGTCGATAGCAGCGCCGATCAGGTGTTTGTCCTTGATCGCGTCAGCCAAGGCGTCCAACTCAACCACTGTGCCACGGGCGGCGTTGATGAAAATGCCGCCCTTTTTGATGGCGCGGATTTCTTTCTCGCCGATCATCCACTGTGTGGCTGGCGTTTCAGGTACGTGCAAGGTCACGATGTCGGACATGCCCAACAGTTCGTGCAGGTTGCCGACCTGAGTCGCGTTACCCAATGGCAGCTTGGTCACGGTGTCGTAGAAAAACACCTGCATGCCCAGGCTCTCAGCCAATACCGACAGCTGAGTACCAATCGAACCGTAACCCACGATACCCAGCTTTTTGCCTCGGATTTCGAAGGAGTTGGCCGCGCTTTTGATCCAACCACCGCGGTGGCAGGAAGCGTTTTTCTCAGGGATGCCACGCAGCAATAGGATCGCTTCAGCCAGCACCAACTCGGCCACCGAACGGGTGTTGGAGTAAGGGGCGTTGAAGACAGCGATGCCACGTTCGCGAGCAGCGTTGAGATCGACTTGGTTGGTGCCAATGCAGAAACAACCAACAGCCACCAGTTTCTTGGCGCAGTCGAACACTTCTTCGGTCAGCTGGGTACGAGAACGGATGCCGAGAAAGTGGGCATCAGCGATCTTTTCCTTCAGCTGGGCTTCAGGCAAGGAACTGGTGATGTACTCAATGCTGGTGTAGCCAGCAGACTTCAGTACTTCAACAGCGGATTGGTGGACGCCTTCTAAAAGAAGGAACTTGATCTTGCTCTTATCGAGAGAAGTCTTGCTCATCTGCGTAAACCTGTGTCCCAGAGAAAAAATGGCAGGGAATGGACAGCCAGAGCTGACCTGGCCGGCGTGAAGACCGGCACCGTGAATCGTCCTACGGCTCGATTCTACGGGGGGGTCGTATGCTAGCATAAGCGCCCCGCTAAACACCCACTCCTGCGACGTGAAGCGATCTCAGGATGACCATGAATTGTTCGAGAGTTCTGTTGATGACCCATCCTGCCATGATTGAAGAGTTAAAGACCTTGGTTGAGCCTGGCAAGGTTTTGACCGACCCTGACTCCCTTAATGCTTACGGCAAGGACTGGACCAAGCATTTCGCTCCCGCACCCAGCGCTATTGTCTTCCCCAAAACCATTGAGCAGGTGCAGGCCATCGTACGTTGGGCGAACACTCACAAGGTTGCGCTGGTGCCGTCTGGTGGGCGCACAGGCTTGTCGGCGGGTGCAGTCGCAGCGAACGGCGAAGTAGTGGTGTCATTCGATTACATGAACCAAGTACTGGAACTCAACCTGACGGATCGCACTGCGGTCTGCCAGCCGGGCGTGATCACTGAGCATCTGCAAAATCTGGCAGAAGAAAATGGTCTGTATTACCCGGTGGACTTTGCTTCGGCCGGTTCTAGCCAAATTGGCGGCAATATCGGCACCAATGCGGGCGGTATTAAGGTGATTCGCTACGGCATGACCCGCAACTGGGTGGCGGGCATGAAAGTCGTGACCGGCAAAGGCGACGTTCTGGAACTGAACAAAGACCTGATTAAAAACGCCACCGGCTATGACATGCGCCAACTATTTATCGGCGCGGAGGGCACGTTGGGGTTTGTGGTTGAAGCAACCATGCGCTTGGATCGAGCGCCGAAAAATCTGACGGCTATGGTGTTGGGTACTCCCGACTTCGATTCCATCATGCCGGTGCTGCACGCCTTCCAGAACAAACTGGATCTGACGGCTTTTGAGTTTTTCTCTGACAAGGCACTGACCAAAGTCATGGGCCGTGGTGACGTGCCTTCGCCGTTTGAAACGGACTGCCCGTTCTACGCGCTGTTGGAGTTTGAAGCGACCACTGAAGAAGTGGCCGACGCGGCACTGCAAACCTTCGAGCATTGCGTGGAACAAGGCTGGGTGCTGGACGGCGTGATGAGCCAGAGCGAAACCCAGCTGCACAATCTGTGGAAGCTGCGCGAGTACATCTCTGAAACGATTTCGCACTGGACGCCGTACAAAAACGATATTTCCGTCACAGTCTCGAAAGTCCCGGCCTTTTTGAAAGAAATTGACACCATCGTCGGCGAGCACTACCCGGACTTTGAGATTGTTTGGTTCGGTCATATTGGCGACGGCAACTTGCACTTGAACATTCTCAAGCCGCAGAACCTGAGCAAAGACGAGTTCTTTACCAAGTGCGCGACGGTCAACAAATGGGTGTTTGAAACCGTCGAGAAGTACAACGGCTCGATTTCGGCCGAACACGGCGTAGGTATGACCAAGCGTGACTACCTAACTTACAGCCGCTCGCCGGTCGAGATCGAATACATGAAAGCCCTCAAGGCTGTATTTGACCCGAATGGCATCATGAACCCAGGTAAGATTTTTGCGGTTTAAATAACGACATAAATCCCTGTAGGAACGAGCTTGCTCCTACCCATACGAATAATCCACAGCGGAGTCGATCCATGAGCTATCAGCACCAATATGTCGACGGTACCCGAATTCACTTTCCTATCGGCAAAGTGGTGTGCATCGGTCGTAACTATGCAGAGCACGCTAAAGAGCTCGATAACCCGATCCCGACTGAGCCGCTGCTGTTTATTAAGCCCGGCAGTTGTGTCGTGGCGGCTGAGGGCGGCTTTGCAATCCCTGCCGAGCGCGGTTCGGTGCATTATGAAGCCGAAATTTCGGTGCTGATCGGCAAGCCTTTGTCGAACACCCCCAGCGCTGAAGAAGTGATAGATGCGATCTCCGGCTTCGCTCCGGGCTTGGATCTGACTCTGCGTGACAAACAAGCCGAACTCAAAGGCAAAGGTCTGCCGTGGGAGATCGCCAAGTCCTTTGACGGTGCCTGCGTTCTCGCCCCTTTTGTGCAGAGCAGCGTGTTCGAAGATCTGACGGACATTGGTATTCGTCTGACCATCAACGGCGAAGTGCGCCAAGACGGCAACAGCGCTCTGATGCTCAACCCGATTGTGCCGATGATTCAACACATGGCCTCGTGCTTCTCGCTGCAAGCGGGCGACGTGATCATGACCGGCACTCCGGTCGGTGTTGGCCCATTGAATGCCGGTGATGAGTTGGTGCTGGAACTGACAGGCGTGAGCCGCTTCGAGAGTTCAGTTCGCTAATACTTCCTCTGTAGGAGCTGCCGCAGGCTGCGATCTTTTGTTTTTAACGATCAAAAGATCGCAGCCTGCGGCAGCTCCTACAGAGATAAGACGTGCACCTCGGTAAACCGTTATTCTGTCGGGGATTTTCCTCACGCAGAATGTGAATCACCGAATGCCAAACTGGAACCACTACGTACAACGCGCCCTAGAGTTAATGAAGCGTTATCCGGGGTTGATTGCGCTGTTCGGTTTTTGCTCAGGTGTGGGCAGTTTTATTTTGGTCGACCGCCAACAAGGCATGGCCCGCTGGATCGCGGTGATCCTGCTGGTGAGCTGGATCTGGCTGATGCTCGAAAACACCCTGACGCAATGGTTTGCCCGCGTTTTTAAGCGCGAAATACCCCCGCCTTTGCTGCGTTATGCAACGCAAATGATCCATCAGGAAAGTCTATTTTTCGTCCTGCCGTTCTTTTTTATCACCACCACTTGGAACAGCGGCCAATTAGTTTTTACCGGCCTGCTGGGCGCCGCCGCACTGGTGACGATCACCGATCCGCTGTACTACAAATGGCTGGCCCCAAGGCGCTGGTTGTACTTGGGCTTGCATACGCTGGCTTTATTCGCCGCGCTCCTGACCGCGCTGCCGATCATTCTTAACCTGACCACCGCCCAGAGCTATAAGCTCGCGCTCGGCGCCGCCGTGCTGCTTTCAATCCCCAGTATGGCGGTCAGCTTGCCGCTGAAAACCTGGCGCGGTTGGTTGGTGTTGCCGCTGATCGTGATTGCCCTAGGTGGGACTGGCTGGCTGCTACGCTCTTGGGTGCCGCCCGCAACGCTGTGGATGACCGAAGTGGC